>DAHWHT010000373.1 GCA_027335515.1 Clostridia bacterium | reverse complement strand
GCCTCCCAGCGCGACCGCTGCGGCGACACCCGGCAAGGCCGTCTGCGGGTGGTGTCAACTGCTGCCTGTTTGCTTGACAAACCGCGACAATCGTTGTTCGTGCCGCCCCAATCCGGCTTGCGCCGGTTGCCCCTGGTTCCTTCCCCTTTAAAGACAATACCGTTCGGTTAGTGCGTGCGGGATAGCAGGAGGCAGAGACCGAGAGCAAGGGGAGGGGAATCCGGCGGCAACCGGGCGTGACCGCGCATGGTGGGCGCAGGTCGTGCTGGACACAGGGTACGGGGCCGCGTATACCTGCTGTATGGATAAAGCTGCGGTTGTTTCCGAGACGGCGGCGCACCGCGATGTCTTTTGCCTTCGTGCCCTGTGCCGGGTGTATCCATCGAAGCTGGTGGATGAGGTTATCGAGCGGTGCAACTGCAAGGAGGAACGCGTGCGCCTGTTGCCGGCACGGTTCGTCCTGTATTTCGTTCTGGCCCTCGCCCTCTTCACGGATTCTAGCTATCGCGAGGTCATGCGGAAACTGGTGGACAGCCTCCGCGCCACGGTGGACGGGATCCAGCACTGGCACACGCCAAGCAAGGGCTCCATCACCGAGGCGCGTGAGCGACTCGGGCCGGAGCCGCTCCAGGAGTTACTCCGTACTGCGGCTCGGCCGTTGGGGCGCGAGGGCGACCGGAACGTGTGGTATCGCGGCCACTGGCGGGTGATGGCGATCGATGGCCTGCATCTGGACGTGGCCGATACCGCCGCCAACGAGACCGCATTCGGCCGTCCGGGCCACTCGCGGGGTGAGGGGAGTGCGTATCCCCAGGTACGGGTGGTGGCGTTAGCTGAAACGGGTACTCACGCCTACGTGGACTTGACCGTCGGCGGCTGTCGCCAAGGCGAGTCGACGCTGGCGCGAGACCTGCTACCGCATCTGGAGCCGAACATGCTCTGCTTGGCTGACCGCAACTTCTTCAGCTACGATCTTTGGCGGGCGGTGAACGAGCGCGGCGCCGATCGCCTATGGCGCGTCAAGAAGAACCTGCGGCTGGACTCCGTGCGCCGCTTGCCCGATGGGTCCTACCTGGCGTACATCTACCCCAGCCCTGCCGCGCGCAAGCGCCAGCGAGACGGCGTCCTAGTCCGTGTCATCGAGTTTGTGGTAGATGATCCTGGGCGCGAGGTCGAGTTGCCCGTGTACCGCCTCATCACCAGCATCCTGGACCATCAAGCCGCACCGGCCAAAGAACTCGCCATTCTCTACTGCCACCGGTGGGAGTTCGAGACGTGTAACGACGAATTGAAGACGCATCTGCGGGGGGCCGGACGTGTGCTGCGTAGCAAGACCCCCGACGGGGTCCGACAGGAGATCTACGCCCACTTCCTTACGCACTATGCCGTCCGCGCCCTTATGTACGAAGCAGCCGACCAAGCGCAGATCGACCCCGACGGCCTCTCCTTCATCAACGCCCTGCACGTGGTACGTCGCCGGGTCGTGGCCCAGGCTCTTTTTTCCCCTCGATGACCTCCAGCGTCTCCATCAAACCATCATCCGTGAGATCCTCCAAGAGATCCTTCCTCCCCGCCGTCTCCGTGCCAATCCCCGTGCAGTCAAGCGCAAGATGTCGAAGTTCCCGATCAAGCGCCCCACCCAGCGTTGTCCCCAGCCGCACCTCCCTCCCGAGAAGGCCGTCCGCATTGTTGCCTAACCGAACGGTATTGTCTTTAAAGGGGAAGGAACCAGGGGCAACCGGCGCAAGCCGGATTGGGGCGGCACGAACAACGATTGTCGCGGTTTGTCAACCAAATCAGGCAGCAGTTGACACCACGTGCACGCAGCAGGGGACTCGGTGCCCGCTTGGTGGACCCAGGCCATCGATACCGTTCCCCTTTTCATAGTCTTTTGTTTCCGGCCGCTGTAGCGGCCGGTTTCCGGCTCGAAGGTTCCTGCTTCGTTGCAGCCAGTTTCACCAGGCCGTTCTCCTGGCCAGAGCCGTCTGCTCCACAGGCGTTTATCGTCTCCGGGGAACTCCCGGCGACAAGCGACGCGAGGTTTTGCGCCGCGTTCAGGTCGCGGTCGATCGCCGCCCCGCAGGCCGCACACCGAACGACGCGCGCGCCCCGCGACATGGCGGCCTTGACGCCACCGCAGGCC
>DAHWHT010000370.1 GCA_027335515.1 Clostridia bacterium | reverse complement strand
TACGTCACCACCAAGCGTTTTCTCGAGCACTTCGGCCTGGGGTCCCTCGACGAGCTGGCGGCCGCGGAGGGGGTCCCCCCGGTGCCCCGGCCGGATGGGGCCTTGCCAGCCTTGCCCGGACCACGGCCGCGACGGATCGAGGGGATGGACGGGACGGACGGGACGGCGGCGGCTGCCGCAGGCGCGGAGGCACAGGGCGTGGGCGCGGAGGGCTGTTAGCGCTGTCCTTGGCACTGGTGGCGACCGGGGACGAAAGCGCAGCCGTGTGGCCCGCCTCTGCCGTCCGTTGATCCGCGAACGGGCGCGCGCCGGGGCGGGGGCGGCGATCCAGCGGGCCGCTCTGTCCAAGGCGGCGCGCGTGCCGGTCGAGGTCTTCGACGCCGAGGCCACGCACGACGTGCACCGGCGGGTCGGCGAGGGCGCGGACACCCGGGGGCCGGACCTGATCGCCGAGGTGCTCGGGCTGGCGCAGCAGATCCCGCCCATCGCGGTCAACGCCCTCGCCCTCGGCCTCATCGCCCTCTGGCTGCCGTTCGCCGCCGCGGCGCTGGATGCGGTCTTCATCTGGCAGATGATCGCCCAGGGGGCACGGGGGCGGCGCTTCGCCGTGGATTGGACGCGGCGGCGCCGGTTGACGGACTACCCCGCCAGCCTGCTGACGGGGAGGGCCGCGGCGGCCGAGGTGCGGCTGTGGGGTCTTCGGCCGGAGTTGCTGCGCCGCTGGCGCGCGGGGCGCAGGCGGAGTATGCCGCCCAACGGCACGCTCTGGAACTCCGCGAGACGCGGCAGTACCTGCCGTCGACAGTCGCGGCCTCTGCCTTCGTCGTCCTGGCCGTGGGGGTGCTGTCGGTCACGCGAGAGCACCTGGAACCAGGTCTGGCGGCCCTGTTTCTGACCGCGCTGTTTGGCCTGGTGGCCGGCATGAACATGATCCAGGGGTCCTTCCGCCAGTTTGTCGGGCACGCGGGCTACGCGACCGATCTGTGCGCAGTGCTGGAGGGGCTGCCGACCGAAGCCGGCACGGCGGGTGCGCCGTTTCCCCTCCCCGTGCGCCTGGGCATCCGCTGCGTGGGGGTCTGCGGCCCTGCGCGCGGCCCTGGCCAGGCCTTCCCGGTAGCCGGCGGCGCGGGCCGCTGCCTCCGTCTGGTCATGCTGGGCGGCAGCCCCGACAGCCTGCGCCTCGACCCAGGCCGAAAACGTCACGCCCTCCGGCTGGAGCACCGCGTCCAGCCTGGCCTTGACCTCGGCAGGGATGCGCGCGGTGACGGTCGGCCGGGCAGCTTCGTACCGGAGCCGGGCTGGGGATGTCTTCCTACGCATCGCCAGCACCTCCTGGCCAGGCATGGTAGCCACCCGGGTGCTACGGGTAAACCCCGAGTGTACCATATCGCAAACCCGCGTAAATCCAGCCGTGCCGCGCGGCCGGGTTCACCCGGGTGCACCCAGCGACCGCCGATCACAGAGCCCAACCGCCCCAACCGCAACCCGGTGGCGCATGAGGGGCTCGTGTGGACGCCCACACCGTGCCGCTGATCGGGGTCGGCTTCCACAGGTCTACGCACACCACATGCAGTGCGCAGATGCCCTGGCGCGCTTTCCGCCCCGCGTGAGCGCCACGGCCAGACGCCGTCCCGCGCTTGACCCAGGCCGGCGGGTCCGCAACCCTGACCCACCGCCCGCGACGGGCGGGTGCGGGGGTGGTGGCGGTGGTCGGGAAGATCGTCGAACGGTTCTACGGGCAGAGGGTGGATCAGCCGCTGAGCGGTCCTGGCCAGGCATGGCGACTCGACGCGGCAGAGGTTGACGGGGCCGAGGGGCTGCGGCGGTGGCTGGCCGGTTCGCCTCCAGACCGGGTACTGGTGCGGGTCGTCGAGATAGGTCTGCGCCTCGTGGTGCTCTTTCGGACCGGGAGGCGAGTGGCCATGGCGCATGAGGAGTTGGCCCTAGCCAACCTGGAAGAACCGCTGCGGGACCTGGCCGCACTCTGCGAGGGGCTGCGGGCCCTGTGCCGGCACGGGGAGGCTGCCGCCCTTGCCCCTCTCGACCTGGAGCCGCTCGCCGCGACGGCGGCCCACCTGGCGGGGCAGTTGGTGCGGCGGATCGGGGCCCTGGTCACGGATGGGCAGGAGCAGACACCGTGAGGCGGGCCCAGGGTCTCCGCGGGACCGGCTCACGGGGCGGCAGCCCCCCCGTCAGGGAGCAGACACCGTGAGGCGGGCCCAGGGTCTCCGCTAAACGGGCGGTGCCCCGACTGGCCACTACTGGCAGGGGTGCCGTCCGGCCGTGTCGAAGAGAGGATTCGCGGCTAGCGCTAGGCGCGGTCCGGCCCAGCCCCTCCGGAAACGGGGTCCCGCCGCCGGGAAGCGGCGCAGTGTAGTGTACCCGGCGCGGGGCGCTCCGCAAGGATCCCGATTTGACAGCGTGTGTCTCGTCCCCGCTCGCCGCTCCGAATCGCCGTCGCACCGGGTACGCCGTTCCGTGTTGGAGGCCACGGGCATGCGTGATGAGCGGTTGGATGCCCTGCTCGCTGCTGAGGGTTGGGACGTGCTGAACACACAGCACTTCCCCGCTCGGCCCGGCGAGGTGGTGGGTCCAGAAGACCTCCCGTTAGCGCCTGCAGCACGTCGCGTGTTGGCCGCCGTCCCAGGCGGTATCTACCGCCACCAACACGAATGCCTCCAAGTCGTGCTGCGGGGCCAGGATGTTTGCATTACCACGGGCACGGCGTCCGGCAAGACCCTAGCGTTCCACGCGGCGGCCTTTGACCGACTTGCCAGGGAACCGGCTGCGCGTATCGCCGTGATGTATCCCTTACGGGCACTGGCGCAACAGCAGGAGGAACGTTGGCGGTCAGCGGCGGCAACCGCCAGCATCCCGGTTGGCGTGGCTCGCATCGACGGCAGCGTGCCGATGGGTCAGCGGCCGGCTCTGCTGCGGCAGAACCGCGTGGTGGTCTTTACACCCGATGTGTTGCATGCCTGGCTTCTAAGCAACTTGGGCTCACCCGAGGTCCGGTCATTCGTGAGTCACCTGCGGCTCGTCATTCTCGATGAGGCCCACAGCTACACCGGTGTTTTCGGTTCTAATGCTGCTTTCCTGTTCCGGCGCCTCCGCCATGCGGTACAGGTCCTCGGAGGCAGCCGCCCCCTGCAGTGGTTCCTGGCATCGGCGACGATGGTTGATCCGGCCGGTCATGCACGTCGGCTTTGTGGTGCTATCACAGAAGTGATCGGCGCCAACCACGACTCGTCACCACGGCACCCCATGCGGGTTATGTTGGTGTCTCCGCCTGAGCACAAGGACTTCAACACGGCCCTCGCCCGTGTGATTACGAGCGTGGCGGCGACGCGGCAAAGTCGGTTCATCGCCTTTGTCGATAGCCGCCGTCAGGTCGAAGCCCTCGCGGCAATCGCGGCGCGTGGGGAGGCACCCGCCGAGGAGGGTGAAGATGATGCTACCGACGGGCCGCTCCCTCCGAGCGTGCTTCCGTACCGGTCCGGCTACGAGGAGGAAGACCGAGCCCAAATCCAACGTTGGCTACAGAGCGGGCAGTTGAGTGGCGTCGTCAGCACAAGTGCCTTGGAACTGGGACTGGATATTGGCGAACTTGACCTCGGCATCCAACTTGGGGTGCCGCGCTCCGTCGGCACCATGCTGCAACGGTTGGGTCGCGTGGGACGTGCGCGCCCCGGGACGTTCATCGTGGTTGCGGGAGACAGCCCATATGATGGCGTCGTGCGGCGCAATCCCGGCCTTCTCCTCGCGCGACCGCTTCCTGGGTCAACCGTGTACCTTGAGAATCGCAGGATCCAGTACATCCACGCCATGTGCTTGGCCGGCATCGGCGGCGAGGCTGACGCGATGGGAGCTGGAGAGGGATGGGCTCTGCCGACTGGTGAGGGCCAGGACTGGCCCGAAGGCTTCATCGACCTGTGCA
Organism: Clostridia bacterium; assembly: GCA_027335515.1. Next base: position 1,480 of record DAHWHT010000370.1, on the reverse strand, counting down.
CGGCAGAGAGGTCGGGACAGGTTCCCCAAGACCTGCAGGCCCTGAAGGCGGATAGCGGCTCGGACCCGTGGCACGCATTCCCCCTACGAGATGCCGGGACCGGATTTCAGATCGAGCGCAGGGCCGCGGCGGGCGCCGACCGTCAACCATTGGGCAGCGTGTCGTACGCCCAGTTGCTGCGCGAGGCATATCCTGGGGCGGTTTACTACTACATGGCCCAACCGCACCGTGTCACCGCGGTGTACATGAACCAGCGCAAGGTCGTTGTGACTCCCGAGCGGAGATATACCACCAAGCCTCTCTTGGTGCCCCCGATCATCTATCCAAACCTTGCCGCGGGCTGCATCGATGGAGTCTCGCACGGTGATCTCGTCGCCGTGGAAGCCGAGATGCAGATCGCCGAATCCGTGCGCGGGTGGCAGGAACTGCGCGGTAGGTCGCGGACTCAGCACGATTACCCGTGTTCGTCCTGGCAACGAGATGCCCTTCGACGGAACTTCTTTACGACTGGGGTCTGCCTGCTCCACCCAATCATGGCCACGGCAGACGCCGCGGTGCTTGGCTGTGCCTCCGCGGCCATGTACGACGCCTTCGTGGTTGAAGTGCCGACCGAGAGCGCGGAAGTCTCTTACGGCACCGGCCGCGTGCGTGGCGATGCTCCGGTACCGGAAAGCGCTCGCTTTCTCACCTTGTATGACAGCACGTATGGGAGTCTCAGGTTGACTTCGCGCCTGCTGGCGTCCGGCATCATGCAGCGATGCATGAGGACGGGCGCCTCCCTCCTACGCGAGGCGTGCCGTGATGCGACCCAGACGGCGCAGGCAACTGCCGATGGTGAGACGGTCTATGGGCACACCGTACGGCAGTGCGAAGCTGCCGCACAACTGCTAGACAACCTTGCGAGTCTGGCGGCAACGCAGGGCATGCCGTTGGCTTGGGCCGCTGGCAGCTCTCCCCGCGAGGTGGCCGCCGGGGTGGATGCCGGCGATCGCCCCGTCGTCATTCTTGAGGGCTCGGTTGGAATGCTGCTGCACGGTGCAGAGGAGGAGTTTGTTGTCGATGGGATCTTTCTACATCCCCGCGATGGGCTGATGTATCGTGGTCACCGAGTTGGTGAGCAACAGGGGCCGGTGTCTACGTATTTTCCCGTAGCCAAGGTGCGGCCGGTGCCTAGCGTGAGCCGGCTTGGGCGCTACAACTTCGAGACTGGTGAAATTGTGGCGGAGGCCTAAACTTCACCGCACTGTCGCAAGCGTGCCCTTGGCGCCAAAACGGAGTCCTTACGGCGTTCCAATCCCGGTGTATTGTGTAGGCGATTGGCCAGGCCGGTCCGATCCCGGTTTCGGAGGGGGTGCGACTATCCAGCCTGAGACCGAAAGCGAGTCGGGCGCGGCAAGAGTTCCCACCTACGACAAGATGCTGTGGCCGACGCTCCTGGCCCTGAAGGCACTCGGGGGCTCCGGTTCAGTCAAAGAGATTG
>DAHWHT010000362.1 GCA_027335515.1 Clostridia bacterium | reverse complement strand
GTTGTGTAACCGATCATACGACCAGGCCGCCCCTCCTGTCAATGGGCGTAGCCGTGCTGTTGATCGCTGGTGATGTGTGCTGGCCTGCCGCCCTGGCCCCGGCGGGCGGGCTCAGCGCCCCCGGATGAACTCCCTGGCCAGCCGGTCCTCTAGGTCGCGCAAGAGCGCGTCGAACCGGGCCGGCTCCGCGCCTCCGAAGTTGATGCGGAGCACGGCCTGGCCCCGCCCGGTACGCCGCAGGTAGTATTCGCCCTGCTCTTCGCCCCCGACCCGCCAGTCTCGCCCGGAAACGGCCGCCGCCGCATCCCGCAGCGCTTCCACTCGCCCGAGCCGCTGGTTCGGCGGCACCGACTCCCACGTGGCGCGATACGCCGCGACCCAGGCCGCGAGCCCGGCTTCCGCCGTCACGTCCTCACCGATCAGACCGCAGAGCCACATATGCGCCCAGCCCTGGCCGTCGTCGGTCCAGAGTGTTCGCCGAATCACCTCCGCGAGCAGCGGCACGTCTGCCGCCTCCACGAGCAGCCCGGTCCGCTGTCCCCGGCTCGCGTCCCATACCCTCCAGCGCTCCCACGAGCGGTCAGCGTAGGTACCAGCCGCATCCCCGATGGTCCCGCTTTGGTCCCCGGCCCAGGCCTCGACCCAGCCTGCAGCCTCCCGGACGATGGCCTCCAGCGCCCCCGCTCTCTCCGCATCTCCTTGCATGCCCTGCTGTCGCCGGAGCAAGACGTGCAGACACTCACTACTCCCCGCACCTCCGCGCCGGTCCAGTGCTTCCGCAAGCGGCGGCCGAGGCCGCGCGGCTGGCGCCCCGAACCGGTAGTGCGTGTCACTCGGTAGCGCGGCTGCGAGGCCGGAGTCGAACGCGCCGAGGTGAAGCCATCCCGAGAGCGCCAGCACGTGAACTAGAGGCGCGTCCGTGCCCGCAGCAAGCCTGGCGCACGTATCTGGGGCCGGCGATGCCGTGACGCCCGTAAGGACGCGGTTCAAGCCAGGTCGGCTGATTCCCGCCGCCCGCGCGATGTCGGGCTGCGAGCGAGTCCCGATCATAGAGCGGAGATACGCTGGCAGCAGCGGGCTGGGCGGGAAAGGTCGCGAGCGGTTCACCAGATGCACCCCTCGTTCGTCGTGTCACTGACGTCCCGAGGGTACCGGATGAGTTGCCGTTGTGCAACGAGCCACCCTCCGGAAGGCAGGGCGGCTTCCCGGGCAGCCCGGGGACCATTTGGGGACCAAAGACGCTCAAAGCCTCCAGGTTCTTCCTGAAGGCTTCTCTGTATTCCTTGTGGCTCTAGGTGTTGAGTGGTGCGCCCTGGAGGATTTGAACCCCCGGCCTACTGATCCGTAGTCAGTCGCTCTATCCGGGCTGAGCTAAGGGCGCACAATATGGCGGAGGGGGCGGGATTCGAACCCGCGGAACGGTTGCCCGTTCAACTGCTTAGCAGGCAGCTACCATCGGCCGCTCGGTCACCCCTCCGAGACCGATGCGCGCCAGAGCATACCACGCCCGTCGCATCGCGGCAAGCCGTGACCACACCGCGGTTTTCGGCACGGAGGGGGCTGGTCTGAGTCTCTGGATGTGGCCACCGGGCCGAGCCCCCGCGCGGGAGGTGCCGTGCCGGCAAAGGCCACGGTCCTGCGTCCGCAATCCGCCGATGTCGTCGCTGTCCGCAGCGCGGCCCGCGCGCCGAACGGTCTGCGCGGTGGGGGCGCCCCGTAGGGATAGCCACAACGCTCTGCGGGGGTGGCGGCGATGGAGGCGGCTTTTGTGCGCAGTATGGCGGCCGTGCGGTTTGTGTCCGCGGCCACCGAGATCACTGCGGCGATCCTGATGCTGCGGGCCGGCCGGGTGGATGCGGCGCTGCGCATCAATGGCCTCCTCGGCCTGGTGGGGCCCGTCGTCTTGGTGTCCGTGTCCCTGTTGGGCGTCGCCGGTATGGCCGGGCGGCTGCCTGCGGGCAGGATTGCGCTAATTGTGATCGGAGTCTACCTGATCATCGCGGGGTCAAGGGGTTGATGACAGGTGGCGGGGAGAGCGGGATTCGAACCCGCGGATCCTTGCGGACCACCCGCTTTCAAGGCGGGCGCCTTCAACCGCTCGGCCATCTCCCCACGCCACGAGCCATTATAGCCCGCGTGCACCGCGTCGCGCGGCGGTCCCGTCAGCGCTCGATGGGCGCACCGACAATGTTGCCGTATTCGGTCCAGGAGCCGTCGTAGTTGCGTGCCGCCGGGTATCCGAGCAACTCGGTCAACACAAACCACGTGTGGGACGAACGCTCGCCGATGCGGCAGTACGCGATGACTTCGCGGTCTGACGAGATTCCCTGGCCGGCATACAGGGCGCGCAAGGCATCCGCATCCTTGAAGGTGCCATCCTCGCGAACGCTCTGGGCCCAGGGAATGTTCACCGCGCCGGGTACGTGGCCGCCGCGCTGGGCACCCTCCTGCGGGTATCCTTCTGGCGCGATGATCTCTCCCGAATACTCCCGTGGCGACCGCACGTCGACGAGGGCCGCCTTGCCCGCGGACTGGAGGACTCGGTCGCGCAGCGCCCGGATGGAGTCCCGCGGCGTCCCCGGATGGACGGGGTCAGTCGCGGCGTACGAGGGCATCTCCGTCGTGAGCTCGCGGCCTTCGGCAATCCACTTCTGCCTACCGCCGTTGAGGATTTGGACGCGGTCGAATCCGTTGTACTTGAACAGCCAGTAGGCATAGGTGGCAAACCAATTGCTCTTATCGCCATAGAAGACAACGGTTGTGTTCGGGCCGATTCCCGCGGCTGCGCATACGCTGGTGAAGTCTGTGCCGGTGACGATATCCCGCTGAATCGAATGCTCAAGCTGCTTCCACCAGCTCAGCTTGACTGCCCCGGGAATATGCCCCCCGGCATACAGGTCGTCGTCCTCGTCCACCTCGACGATGCGGATCGTGGTGTCCTTGAGGTGCTCTGCCAGCCACGCTGTTTCCACCAGGACCTCCGGCCGCGCGTATGAGCCTGCCAATCCGTTGCCCCCCAATGCCCTATATTCTGATCGGCAATGCTACCTTATGGCGGGCACCACGACTTGTCAACGGTTCGTGGTCGGTGCGGGGAAGGAGGCGCGCGCAGTGCGCGGAAGCATCGCCCGTCAGGAGTGGAGACCGCGTGGAGCCGCACGTCGCCATTGTGGAAGACGACGCGTCGATTTCGCAGGTGCTGGGCCTGCATTTCGAACGGGCCGGCTATCTGGTCCGTCGGTACACGGACGCACCGACCGCCCTGGCGGATGCCGACGATTTTCTGCCCGACCTGGTGGTCCTCGACTTGGGGCTGCCCGGGATGGACGGATTTGCCTTCCTTCAGAAACTGCGGCAGGAGCGCGATCTGCCCGTGCTCGTCCTGACCGCACGTGCGGATACCCGCGACAAGGTGCGGGGGTTCGGGCTCGGTGCGGACGACTACGTCGTTAAGCCGTTTGACAGCGAAGAGGTTCTGGCGCGTGCCCGGGCGCTGTTGCGGCGCAGCGGAAGGCTCACGGCCGAGGCCATCACCCTGGGTCCCCTGCGCGTCGACCGCCAACAGTATGCGGTCCACCTCGGAAACCAGCGCGTGTCGCTGTCGCCGCGCGAAGTGGACCTGCTGTTCGCGTTGGCGCAGGCGCCCAATCGGGCCATGACGCGCAGCCAGTTGTTGGATCGCGTTTGGGGTATGAACACGGACGTGGACGACCGGGTCGTCGACGCCTACATCACGCGCGTGCGCAAGAAGTTGCTGGACGCCTGGCCCGACAAGCGGCCGCCCTGGCGCATTGAGACGGTCTGGGGCGTCGGCTACAAGCTCTCGGTTGAAGATCGCGCGCCATGAGCAAGCGCAAAGGGACGCGCCGGGGAAGGACCCCTGCAGACCTCCGCAGCCAGTTGGTGCTTGGCTCCGTCGTCGTTGTTCTGCTGACGTTCTCTGTGCTCGGTGTGCTCTTGGCCGCGTTCTTCGGGCACTACTTCACCGACGGCCGACTCTCGGGCTTGACGTACCGCGCCCGCACGGTGGGCCGGTTGCTGCGCCTGCCTCCCGCGCGTGCGATGCCGCGCATTGCCACGGTGGTAAGGGATACCGGCGGGCACGTCTGGGTCATCTCCTCCCAGGGTGGGGTGGTGCGCCAGTTTGGGCGTGCCGGGTTCGGTCCATACACGCGCTGGGTGACATCCGCCCAGGTGCGGGACATCCTCGCCGGGCACACGCGCGCAGGAGCGGTCGCATATGGCCGCAAGCCGCGAACAGAAGAGGCCGTGGTCGGCGTCCCAGTGGCGGCCAGTGGCGCCAGCCCACCCTTGGTCGTGCTGTGGGTGGCGCCGGTGGGTGGCGCGGCCATTTTGCGGGCCGTGGCGGCGCGACTGGCCTTGGTCGCCACACTGGGATTGCTTGTGGCGGCGCTGCTATTTGCCTGGCTGGGGGCCCGCCTGGCGCGGCCGATCCGGGGGCTGGGGCGGGTGGCCACGCGCATCGCGGCCGGTGAGTTTGAGGTTCCCGTGGCGGCGTCCGGATCGTCGGAAGTGCGTTCGCTGGCCCAGAGCCTACAGGAAATGGCCGAACAGCTGCAGGCGGTTGACCGTTACCGGCGCGACTTCCTGGCGGATGTCGGCCATGAACTGCGCACGCCCTTGGCGGCCCTGCGGGGGGCCTTGGAGGGCATTCGGGCGGGCACCGCCCCGCCGAGCGTTCGCGCGCGCTACGTGGACCTTGCGGTCGCCGAGACGGCACGCCTCACCCGGCTGGTGGACGACCTGTTGGCCTTGTCCCGCGCCCGAGTCGGTCGGTTGCAATTGCGTCCCGAGGATGTCGACTTCAAGGAAGTGTTGCTTCGGGTGGCGTTGTCCTTGGAGCCCGTGGCCCTCGCCCGCGACATATCGTTTGCCTTCGACGTTCCGGACGATGATGCCGTTGTCAGGGCGGATCCGGACCGCCTGAGCCAGGTCTTATGGAACCTCTTGGACAACGCAGCCCGCCATACACCGCCGGGCGGGGTGGCTCAGGTGTCCCTGGCCGTCGAGCCGGAGGCGGTGCGCCTGCGCGTCGCCAACCCGGGTATCGTCATTGCCCAGGAGACTGCCGCCCATCTGTTCGAACGCTTCGCGCGGGGGGCTTCGGGGGATGCGCATGGTGCGGGCCTTGGGCTGGCGATTGTGCAAACGCTGGTCGAGTTGCACCAGGGGAGGGTGCACGCCGAAGCGCTGCCCGAAGGTGGGCTTTGTGTCACGGTGGTCTGGCCCGCGAAAGGCGCTGTGGACGCCTCGACGGATTCCGGCTAGTGCTTGATCCCCTCACTGCCCGTTGCTATGATGTACTGCGCGTTTATGCTGTTTGCGCCCGTAGCTCAGCAGGATAGAGCTGGGGTTTCCTAAACCCTGTGCGGGGGTTCGAGTCCTCCCGGGCGCACCATGTGGGACAAGGCCTTCAGCGTTTTGTCCCCCCGCCCGCCACCGGTGACCGAGACCGGCCGCAATCGGCCGTCGGCGGTTTTGTCTGGCGGGGTATGGCGACCAAATGGCCTCACTTTCAGAGTCCGGCGAAAACGCGCCCCCTTGCGCGCCCTGGTGATGGCGGTGCCGGTCTTGGGGTTGGCGGGCCGCGGCCCTGGTGCGCCCGGCGGCGCTCGGCCTGGGTGTCGGCGCAGTGTGGTTCCAGGCACTGCGCCGTACGGCCGCCACGTCGCAAGGCAGCGTTCGGTGGGAATCCGGGTGCCGCGACGGTTGCCGGCGGCGGCGGCCCGAGGCCGTTGGAAGGCCGCGGGCCGCGAGTGGAGATGGATGAACATCCTGGGCACGTTACGCCGTCCAGTTGGCCCCGCCCCCGCAGGCGACTTCGTCCGCTAGCGGGGGATCCGAAAGGCGTCCGGATGGGGCTTGAGCGGACGCAGCATGTGGATCGGACGTCGCAGATCGCCTGCCTGCGTCCGCGGACGGCACCACTCAAGCCAGCGCTTGTAGACCGCATGAGCCGCCTCGGTGTCGACGCGGATCTGCCCGTACGGGGTGCCCTCGGGCGCCCGGCGCACGGTCACCTTCTGGTGCCAACAGTGCTGGCCGCTGATGGGGTCCGGTTGCACCGGGAAGATCAGGTTTTGATGCACACCGCCGTCCGTCCACCAGATGCGGCGGGAGTCTGGGTCGCTGCTGGCAAAGGGCTGGACGCCATGCAGAACATCGAGGTGCCAGCGCTCTTGGACTTGCTCGAGGCGCACCAGCGACGAGTTCCACCGTTCCGGGCCCTGGGCGTCGTCCAGGCGCCACCGACCGAGGTGGTGGCTGCAGGCGATCACGCCCCGATGGATACCTTCGGTGGCCCAGACCCGATCGACAAAGCTGCCGATCTCTGTTTCCACCTGCACCAGGTCGCCGGTGTCCACGCCGATCCGCCGAGCGTCGTCCGGGTGCATCCACACCGGGTTGATGTGCGAGATTTCATACAGCCACTTGGCGCCGTTCGTTCGGCTGTGGATGAGCGTCGGCAGCCGGAACGTTGGGAGGAGGACGAACTCCTGCGCGTCCGGACGCAGGTGTGCGTGGTGCACCTGGCTGACCAGGTGCGGCCACTGCTCTCTGGCCTGCGCATCCCGGGGGTAGATCGGGATGGCGTATTCCGGCCAGCCCCAATCCCGTAACGTCGTGCTGAAGAACTCGAGGCGGCCGGAGGGGGTGGGGAAGCCTTCGACGATTTGCCCGCCATGCGCGATGCCCACGCGCAGTCGGCCTTCAGGGTCGCGAAAGGGACCGGGTTGGGGGCGGAGGTTCACCCGCGGCGGGGGCGTCCGGGTCCAGGCTGCGCCATCGTGGACCTCGGCTTGCTCCGCCACCGCGGACGCAATCGGGGCCCGGTGTCGCCCATACACGTCGTTGGTGACGGTGAAGGCTCCGTGCTTGCGCATATACTCCAGCGGGGCCATGCCTGCCGCCTCGGCCGCGGCCGCAAGCCCCGGTACCGAGTGCTCAAAAATCCAGCGATAGTATTCATCGATCCGGATTTTCTCCCCTGGGCGGTACGGAGACTCGAAGTGTTTGCGGATTCCCCTTGCGCCGTCGGGATCGACCCGCCAGGACAACTCGATCCAGAACTCGTTTTCTTCCCACACCTCGCCCGGGTTCGCGTCCCGCGTATCCGCTAACGTTTCCCCTTTGGCCTCGCGAAAGACGCGGCGGACCGGCTGACGAAAACCGAGCCACTGCGCAGCGTGGGTCTCGTAGCTGTGCAGGTCGTGCCGTTCCGGTCCCAATCCCATGGGCAGCACATAGTCGGCGAACAGCGCCGTTTCGCTCCAGACGGGCGTCAGGCAAATATGCAGGCCGATGCGCTGGGGGTGTTTGAACATCTCTATCCAGCTGAATCCGTCGGGGTTTGTCCAGACCGGGTTGTAGACGCGTGAGAAGTAGACGTCCAGCTCGCGGTCGTGCTGGCGCAGAAGGTGGGGGAGTAAGAAGCTCATCTCAAGATTCGCCAAGGGGAATTCGCGTGGAAAGTGCATCTCATTCCACACGCGGATCGGTTCGGGTTCGCTTGGCGGCATGGGAATGAACTTTGTCCACCCGGCAGGCAGAACCCCGCCCTCGCAGCCGACCGCACCGACCAGAACGTTGAGGAAAAACAGGGCGCGGGCCACCATCCAGCCGCCCAAATGGCCGGACGCGGCGCTACGCCAGATGTTGGTGACCAGGGCGTGCCCGGCGCGGTGGATTTCCTCGACGATCTCCTCCACGGCCGCTCCGGACACCCCGCATTCCTTTTCCGCCCAGGCCACGGTGTACGGCGCATACAATTCCTTCAGGACTTCAAGGAACGCGGCGAACGTGACCGGCCGCGCCCCTGGGCGAAGTTGGCCGTTTTGCGCCAAGCGGTCGAGATAGGAGCGGTCCTCCATCAGCTCGCGCCAGTTGACCCATGCCTCGAGGAATTCCTCGTCGATCCACCCCCGCTGGAGCAGGAGGTTGGCCATCGTCAGCAGCAGCCCGGCCTCCGTTCCCGGCCAAGGGGACAGCCACCAGTCGGCCTGCGAGGCGCTGTTGCTGAGCCGTGTGTCGATCACCGCCACCCGCGTCCCGTCCAGACGGGCTTCGCCGATGCGCTGCGCCTGCGGGTTGAAGTAGTGGCCCGCCTCCAGATGGCTTGAGATCAACAGGATGAATCGCGCCTTGGCGAAATCCGGCATGGGGCGGTCGAAACCCATCCAGTAGTGGAAGCCGGTCCGCGCACCCGATGAGCAGACGTTGGTATGGGAGTTGTGGCCATCCACGCCCCAACTCGCGATGACGCGTTCGGTGTAGAGATCTTCTCCGGGGCGACCCACATGGTAGACGATCCGATCGCGGCGGTCGGCGTCGAGGGCGGCGCGGATCCGTCCCGCGATGTCGTCGAGGGCGGCATCCCAGGATACGCGCTCCCACGTGCCCTGACCGCGATCGCCCGTGCGTCGCAGGGGGTAGAGAATGCGCTCTGGATTGTTGACCTGGGCGGCCGTGGCCGGACCCTTGGCACAGTTGCGCCCACGGCTGGAGGGGTGCAGGGGCTGGCCCTCGAACTTGCGGACCTCTCCGGTCTCCTTGTCGACGAAGGCAAGCAGACCACAGGCGGCTTCGCAATTGAAGCAAACTGTCGGGACAAGGGCATACCGTTTGAGGCGGCGCCGCGGCCAACTGCGCGCGTCCAACTCCTGCCAGTCGGTCCATTGCTCCGTGGGCGGATGGCCCGCCAGCGTACCCCCCGCGGCCTCGATGCGCGGATGGATGCCCGCGTTGCGACCCCGGTGGGCGCGCGTATCACGGGGCAGGCCGGACGGCACGCCAAAGCGGACCTCCTTGGTACGGGCGGGCGCACCCTGCGAACCGGTGGAATCGGTCACCGTATCACCTGCTTCCGAGGGCTGCGGGTCAACTGAGCGCGACGGCCTGGCCGGCCTGGACAA
>DAHWHT010000355.1 GCA_027335515.1 Clostridia bacterium | reverse complement strand
CGGAGGCGGGGCCGGCCGCCGCGCCGTCCGCTCCGCGCGCCGCCCGACCGGTGCCCGCGCGGCTGGGGATCCGGGACCTGGTCCGCCTGGCGGCCGCGGGCCTGCGGGCCCGCTGGCAGCGCGCGGCGATGTCCGCCCTGGGCATCGCCATCGGCGTGGCTGCGACCGTGGCCGTGCTGGGCCTTTCCTCCTCGTCCCAAGCAGGGCTGTTGGCCGAGATCGACCGTCTGGGCACCAATCTGCTCACGGTGACCACCGGCACCAACTTCCTGGGCCAGGCTGGCACGATGCCCATCGCCGCCCCGAGCATGGTGGGCCGCCTTGGAAACATCCTGGCGGTCGCGGACACCGGAACGGCGCAGAACGCCGGGGCCCCGCCGGCCAATGTCTACCGCAACCAGCTCCTTCCGGCCGGCGAGACCGGCGGGATCACGGTGCGCGAGGCGAGCCTGAACCTACCATCCGTCATCGGCGCCACGACCGTGCAGGGGAGCTATCTCAACGCCGCGACGGCGGCCGAGCCCGTCGTGGTGCTCGGCTCGCAGGCGGCGGCCCAACTGGGCATCGACCAAGTGGTGCCGGGCGAGCGGCTGTGGCTGGGCGGCATGTGGTTCTATGTGGCGGGTATCTTAAGCCCGTCCGCCCTGGCGCCGGAGATCAACACCTCCGCGCTGATCGGGTATCCGGCGGCCGAGAACTTTCTTGGCTTCGATGGCCATCCCAGCACGCTCTACGTGCGGGCGGCGCCCCCTGCGGTCGCCGCCGTCGACAACCTGCTCGGACCGCAGGCGGACCCCGAGGACCCGAGCGGGGTGAGCGTCAGCCAACCCTCCAAGGCGCTGGTGGCGCGGGCCGAGGCGAAAAACGCCTTCACGGGCCTGTTCGTCGGACTGGCGGCGGTGGCGCTGTTGGTCGGCGCCATCGGTGTGGCCAACATCATGGTGATCTCGGTGCTGGAGCGCCGGCGGGAGATTGGACTGCGGCGGGCGCTCGGTGCGACGCGCCACCATGTTCGCGTCCAGTTCCTGTCCGAGGCGATGCTGCTCGCCGGGATGGGCGGGGTGGTCGGCATCACCTTGGGCGTGGTGGCGACGGCCGTGTATGCGCTGAGCAAGGGCTGGGCAATGGTGGTGCCGCCGCTGGCCTGGGGCGGGGGGCTGACCGCGGCGGTGGCCATCGGCGCCCTTTCCGGCCTCCTACCCGCACAGCGCGCCGCGTCGCTGGCCCCGACCGAGGCACTGCGCACGGTGTGACCGGGCGGCCCTGTCCACGGCTCTGAGGGTGGCGGATCCTGGCCTGGCGCTCGCGCGGGCGAGGGGCAGCGGCGGGCCGGGCCAACCCTTCCCGCACGGTGGTGGGGAAAAGGGCAAAAGAGCCGGGCCGCCGGGTGCCGGCGGCCCGGCGGTGGTCGGACGAAAGGAGGTTCATGAGGTTCATGAGACCTGGCTGCCGATGGCCGCAGCCATCGGCCGTCGGCGCAGGGCCCGGCGCAACCGCTGGTCGGTCGACCCGGATGGCGCCGCGCACCCCCTCCTGGATCCCGGTGATACCGTGGGGGCAGGTTGCGCTTCCGGTGGCCCGCCTGCGCGCGGTGCAAGCGGCGCGCGCCGCGCGCAGGCCTTGGGAGGTATGAGGATCCCCGTGGCCGCGGCGCCCGGCGGCGGTGGGCATCGACCTGCCGCACCCCGTTACGCGCGGGCCGCGGCCTGTTGGCTCTGTTCGTGGGCGTGGTAGGAACTGCGGACCAACGGGCCGGACTCGCAGTGGGCGAAGCCGCGGTCCAGGGCCTCGGAACGCAACCGGGAAAACTCCTCGGGGGTGTAGTAACGGCGCAGCGGCAGGTGCTGCGGGCCGGGCCGCAGATACTGTCCGATGGTGAGGATGGAAACGCCGCTCTGCCGCAGGTCGTCCATGGTCTGTAAGCATTCCCCCATCGTTTCGCCCAAGCCGACCATGAAGCCGGACTTGGTGCGCATCCCCGCGGGGGCGAAGTCGCGCGCCCGCGCCAGCAGTTCCAGGGTGCGGTCGTAGCGGGCCCGCGCCCGCACCTGCGGCGTCAGGCGCCGGCAGGTCTCAATGTTGTGGTTGAGGATGTCCGGTGCGGCGCCCAGGATGCGCCGCAGCCCCTCCACCTGCCCTTGCAGGTCGGGGATGAGGACCTCGATGTGGGTGCGGGGGCTCAACGCCCGCACGGCCGCGATCGTCTGGGCAAAGATGGCGCTGCCCCCGTCGGGCAGGTCGTCGCGGGCCACCGAGGTGATGACGACGTGCCGCAGGTCCAGGCGCGCCACGGCGTCGGCGACGCGGTCCGGCTCCTGAACGTCGACCAGGCCGCGGGGGGCTCCCGTGGTCACGGCGCAAAAGCCGCAGGCCCGCGTGCAGACACGGCCGAGGATCATGAAGGTCGCGGTGCCGTGGGCCCAGCACTCGCCGATGTTCGGGCAGTGGGCCTCCTCGCACACCGTGTGCAGGGCCAGGCCCCGCATCAGGCCGCGCACCCGCGCATACCCTTCGCCCCCGGGCAGCGGGGCCTTCAACCACGGCGGCCGCCGGCCGGGGAGCGACCCGCCGCCCATGGCCCGCTCCCGCGCGGTGCGTGGGGGAATGTCGTCGATCTCCGCCACCGGGATCGCGCCTTCACCCGGCATCGGTCCACCCCCTTTCAGTAGACGGGATCGCCTGGGGCGTAGCTTTCCATGACCCGGCGGACCGTCTGCATGAAGCGGCCCGCCGTCAGGCCGTCGGCCACGCGGTGGTCGAAGGAGAACGAGAGGTTGACGAGTTGGCGGATGGCGATGCCCTCGCCCACGACCGCCGGCCGGGCCTGAATGGTCTCCAGGGTGATGATCCCCGATTGCGGCGGGTTGATGATCGGCATGGACACGATGGAGCCCAGCGCTCCGGTGTTGTTGACGGTGAACGTTCCCTCCCGCATGTCCGCCGGGCCGAGGTCGCCGGCCCGGGCGCGGGCCGCGATTTCACGCACCGCTCGGGCGATGCCGGCGACGCTCATGCCGTCGGCGGACCGCAGCACCGGAACGACCAATCCTTCTTCGGCGGCGACGGCGATGCCCAGGTTGATGCGCCGGTGGTAGCGGATGCCGAGGTCGGTCCAGGAGGCGTTGACGCTGGGCTGCTGGCGCAGTCCTTCCACCACGGCCTTGACGAAGAAGGGGAAGTAGGTGAGGTCGAAGCCCTCGCGCCGCGCGAACTCGGCGCGCACCCCCTGGCGCAGGCGAACCAGGCCGGTGACGTCGGCCTCCACCATCATCCAGGCGTGCGGGATGGTGCGCGTGCTTTCCACCATCCGGGCGGCGATGGCGCGGCGCAGGGCGCTCGGTTCGACGAGTTCCTCCTCGGGGCCGGGCGCCTCCGAGGACCGCTGCGGCTCGGCGGCGGCGCCCTGGGGCTGCGCCTGGCGCTGGCGGTTGGCGTGGGCGATGACATCGTCGCGGGTCACGCGCCCGCCGCTCCCGGTTCCGGTCACCCGGTGAAGGTCGACCCCATACTCGGCCGCCAGGCGGCGCACCGCCGGCGAGAAGCCCGTGCCGCCCGCGCTCGCGGCCACGGGCGCCGAAAGCGGCGTGCCCTCGGCCGGCGAGGAGGGGAACAGGCCCGCCGGCACGCCTGCGGCCGCGGCGGTCGGGGCATCCGTGGTCCCCGTCGGCCCGGCCGCGGCCGTCTCGGCCTCGACCGGTACCGGGGACGGCGCCGCCGTCTCGGCCGCGCCGTCCTCGGCGGCGATCCAGGCGATCGGTTCGCCGATCTTCACCGCCGTGCCCGGCTCCGCCGCGATCTCCTCCAGGACCCCGGTGAGGGGGGAGGGAATTTCGGTGTTGACCTTGTCGGTCATCACCTCGACGAGCGGTTCGAAGCGCTCGACGCGATCCCCCACCCGCTTGAGCCAACGGTCGATGGTTCCTTCGACCACCGCTTCACCCAACTGCGGCATCCGGACCGCCGTCCGCACCACTCCACCCCCATGGGCGGCGGGCCGGCGTGTGCCACCGGCCTGCCGCGACTGCGCCCGCTCAGGACAGGGCCAAGGTTCGCAGCGCCGTCGCGATCCGTTCGGCGCTGGGCAGTACCGCGTCTTCCAGATTGGGGCTGTACGGCAGTCCGGGCACCTCCGGCGCCGTGACCCGCACCACCGGGGCGTCGAGGGAAAACAGGGCCTGTTCCGCGACGATCGCCGCCAGTTCCGCACCGTAGCCGCACAGGCCGTTGTCCTCGTGGACGACGCAGAAGCGCCCGGTGCGGCGCACGCTCGCCAACAGGGCTTCCTGATCGAACGGCCGCAGGCTGCGCGGGTCGATGACCTCGACGGAGATGTCCTCCGCCGCCAGTGCCTCCGCCGCCGAGAGTGTGCGGTGCAGCATGGCGCCGTACGCCACCACCGTCACGTCGTCGCCGGCGCGCCGGATGGCCGCCCCGGTGACGGCCGGTCCCGGATCCGACGGCAGTACCTCGCGCACGGAAGAATAGATTCGCTTGGGTTCGAGGAAGATGACCGGATCCTCCCCGCGGATCGCGTGGCGCAGCAGGCGGTAGGCGTCGGTCGGTGTCGACGGCGCCAGGACGCGCAGCCCTGGAATGTGGCAGAAGAGGGCCTCGATCGATTGACCGTGGTACAACCCGCCGCCGTGGACACCGCCGTAGGGGGCGCGCACCACCAGCGGACAGCTCCACTGCCCGGCCGAGCGGTAGCGCAGCTTGGCGGCCTCGTTCATGATCTGGTTCATCGCCGGATGGATGAAGTCGGCGAACTGGATCTCCACGACGGGGCGCAGGCCGGCCAGTGCTGCTCCGATCGCGACCCCGACGATCGACGATTCCGCAATGGGTGTATCCATCACCCGGTCCGGTCCGAATTCCGCGTGCAGGCCGGCCGTCGCCTGAAAGACGCCGCCGCGGGGACCGATGTCCTCGCCCAGGAGCAGCACGCGCGGGTCTTCGGCGAGCGCCTCGCGCAGGGCGCGGCGCACGGCCTCGACGATGCTCGCCTCCGCGGTTGCGCTCATGGCCTTGCCGCCGGCGGCTCGTCGCCCGCATACACATGCCGCAGCAGGTCCGCCGCATCCGGCGGGGCGCTGGCCTCGGCGGCGGCGGTCGCCGCGTCGATCTCGATGCGCACCGCGGCGTCGATGGCGTCCAGGGCGGCGGCGGTCAACGTCCCTTCCTCCCGCAGGCGCCGCCGGAAGCGCGGCAGGGGGTCGCCGGCCGGCAGCGCCGCCTTCTCCGTGGCACTGCGGTAGGTGTTGTCGTCGTCGGAGGAGGTGTGCGGATCCAGCCGCAGCACCCGCACCTCCAGGAGGCTGGGACCGTCGCCGGCCCGCGCCCGGGCCACGGCTTCCTTCGTTGCGCGGTACGCCTCGACCGGGTCGCCGCCGTCCACCACGCGGCCCGGCATGCCGTAGCCTGCGGCCCGCGCCACCAGGCCTGGGGCCGCGATCTGCAGGTGTTCAGGGACGGAAATCGCCCAGCCGTTGTTTTCGCAGACAAACACGACGGGCAGGTGGTGGATGGCCGCAAAGTTGAGGCCCTCGTGGAAATCACCCTCGCTGCTGGCGCCCTCGCCGAAGGTCACGAGCACGCAGGCGTCCTCGGCCAGGCGCCGACAGGCCAAGGCGGTGCCGGCGGCCTGCGGGATCTGCGTGCCCACCGGGCTGGAGGCGGAGACGATGCGCCAACGTCGATGGCTGAAGTGGTGGGGCATTTGGCGGCCGCCGCTGGCGGGGTCGTCGCGCCGGCCGAAGGCCGCCAGCATGACCTCCGCCGTCGTGACACCCAGGGCGAGCACCAGGGCCACATCGCGGTAATACGCGTACACGTAGTCCTGACCCGGCCGCAGGGCCGCGGCGATTCCGACCTGTGCCGCCTCCTGGCCGCGGCCCGAAACCGCGAAGGGAATCGCGCCCTGGCGGGAGAGGTTCCAGATGCGCTCATCCAGGGCCCGCGCCAGGGCCATGGACCGATACATGCGCTCCAGCGCGGCCGTATCGGGATCCGCCAGGCGTTGGCGCCCGCGGTGTGTCCCGGCATCGTCGTCAGCGTGCCCGTCGCGGCCACGGACCGCCGCCGGAGCCGTCCGCCGTTCCGACATCGCCAACGCCCACCGCCACCCCTTTACGCCAAGCATTTCCGGCTGAACCTACACCAGGGAACCGCACGGTGCAACCGGGCTGGCTGTTCGCCGCTTCGTCCTTACGCTGCGCGTTCCTGCCTTGGCCCCTGCCTTCAGCACTCCCGGCCGCCACGCCGCGGTTCGATGGGGAGCGGGCGGTCGCTGGGATTGGGCGGCCTCCGGGTCGGTTCGCCCGCCGGGTCTGCGGCGCATCGGTCAGGGCCGGCGGCGCCGGGCGAGGGGGACTTGGCGCCGCGGCACCCCAAATCGCCGTCGCCAGCGGGCCCGGCGCAGGCGCAGCAGCCAGAGCCGCCGCCGCAGCGCCGGATCGTTTGGGCTGCCCGGGCGCGGTTTGGCGCGAGGGCCCGCCGACTCGAAGTGGACCGGAGGCCGGCCGCGCGGCCCTTCCGGCAGAACGCCGGGGTTGCGCCAGACCGGCGGCCGCTGGGGGGCGCGGGGGGCGCGCGCCGGTGCCACCGGACGCGCCAGTGGCGGCTGGCCGGGGTCGGCGGCCGGGCGGGCCAGGACGAACTCGGCGAGCGCCGCCCGCACCTGGGCCTGGCAGCCGGAACGGACGACGACGAAGACCTCCTGCACGCTCGTGTTGGTCTTGGCCAACAGCTTGTAGCCGGTGGGCGTTTCGTGTTTCAACACCAGGCCGGGATGGCGGGTGGGGTTGTGCGCGATCCTCCCCGGGATGACACCGGTCACCCCGGGGAGGATCGCCAGGCGCTCATACAGGTCGGCGAACGCATCCAGGACGCTGTGTTCCCGTTTGACGCCCCGGCGACGAAACTTCATCGGCCCGCGACCCGGCGGGTGTCGGACGGGCCGGTGTCATCCGGACGGCGCAGCGCGGCCCGCGCCTCCGGGCGGGGGCGCCCGTCGCGGTCGCGGCTGGTTCCAAAGAGGTGGATGCCAAAGGCGATGCGCCAGGCGTCCATCTGGCAGGACCGCACGTCGTCTCGCCAGTCCTCGTCGCGGGGGGCGAGCAGGAAGGGGAAATCGACGGCCGGTTCGTGATCCGGATCGACGAAGCAGGCCCGTAGCACCCACGGGCGGACCCGGTGCGCGTAGTTGCCGGAGGCGCAGGCGTCGATCACGGCCGCCAGCAGGGGGTCCGCCGTGCGCAGAAAGACGGCGGGGGTGGGCAGCGCCAGCACCTCGCCGCCCTGCAGCCCAGGAGCGGTGCGGCCCAGGGCCGGCGCCAATCCGGCCACCTCAGCCGCAAGGGCCGCGACACCGCCGGTTGCATCCGGATCGGGGTGGCGGTTGAGAAAGCCGGCGTGAACGGCTGCGGTCCAGTCCCGTCCCCCGTAGATGAGGTCGGGATGGGTGGCAAAGGCCCGCCGCAGTTGTGCGGCCACCGCGGCGACATCTTCGTCGCCGCCGGGTTGCGGTACGATCGCGCCCGGGATGGCGGCGTGCGGCGCTACCACCGGTGGCAACGGATCCGAGCCTGGCGCGTCCGTGCCGGGCACCCCCCGGCCCAGTATAGCGGGGCGGCGTTCTGGCGGCACGGCGCCGTTGGCGGTTGGGGTAGGGATCCTGTGGTAGAGTGGTGGTGCCGTCGGCGTTGGCGGCCGTGGGGGCGATGGGGCTGTCCCGTCCGGACTGGGAGACCTACTTCCTGCGCATGGCAGAGCTGGTGGCCACCCGCAGCACCTGTCTGCGGCTCCAGGTCGGAGCGGTGCTGGTGCGCCAGGAGCGCGTGATCGCCACCGGATACAATGGCAGCCTGCGCGGCCAGCCGCATTGCGCGGAAGTCGGCTGCCTGATGGTCAACGGCCACTGCAGGCGGACCGTGCACGCCGAGCTCAACGCCCTCCTGCAGTGCGCCTTCCACGGCTCGGCCAGCAGCGGTACCGTGCTCTTTAGCACGACGTTCCCGTGCCTGGACTGCGCCAAGGCGCTCGTGCAGGCCGGGGTACGCCGGGTGGTCTACCGCGACCGCTACGACGATCCGCACAGCCGCGCCGTCCTGGAGGAGGCCGGCGTGCCCTGTGTCCAGTTCCATCCGCCGACCGCGTCGGACGGCGGCTGAGGGGGGAGAACCCGTGGCGTTGCGCCGGGTGGACGGCCATCGTCCGTGCCTGGCTCCGGATGCCTTTGTGGCCGCGTCGGCCGAACTGAGCGGCCGTGTCGAGATCGGCCCCCAGGCGAGCGTCTGGTACGGCGCGGTGCTGCGCGGTGACATCGAGCCCATCACCGTCGGCGCCATGGCCAACGTGCAGGACGGCTGCGTGCTCCATACCGATGCCGGCTGGCCCTGCAGCGTCGGCGAGCGGGTGACGGTGGGCCACGGCGCCATCCTCCACGGCTGCACGGTGGCGGCGGATGCGCTGATCGGGATGCGGGCGACCGTCCTCAGCGGTGCGGTGATCGGGGCGGGCGCCATCGTCGGGGCGGGTGCGCTGGTCACCGAGGGCCAAAGGGTGCCGGCGGCGACGCTCGTGGTCGGCGTGCCGGCCAGGGTGGTGCGGCCGGTGCGGCCCGAAGAGGCGGCGCGGGTCGCGCGCGGCGTCGACCGCTACCGCGAACTGGCCGAGCGCCACCGCGCGTCCAGCGATGCGGCGGATTAGGCGCCGCACCGGCGCAAGCCGCGCAGGGTCGCCACCGGCCGCGCCAGGAGCTGCCGCAGCAGGGCCTGACGCCGCAGACGCCGTGGATCCGCGGTGACGCCGCCGGCGGCGGACATGGCGCGGAAGGCCCGGTCCACCGCCGCCGGACGCAGCGGGCGGCCATGCCGGCCGACAAACAGGGTGGACCCGCACTTGGCCGGCCGCTCAAGGCTGACATACGTCGTCAGCGCCCGCAGTACTTCGGGCGGCATGGCGATACCGTCGCCGCCGGTCCCCGTTGCGCAGATGCGGCTGGTGGCAAAGTCGATCTGGTCCAACCGCAGGGCCAGGGCGGCGACCACCGTGGGGCCCAGGTGCCAAAAGAGTTGGAGCAGCGCGCGGTCGCGGCAGGGGTAGGGCGAGTGGCCCGCGGCCAGCCACAGTTGCTGCCAATCGCCTTGGCCCAGGGGTTGGTCGCCGCCGGCCAGGTGCACTGCGGAAACGCCTCCGGGCAGATCATCACCCATTCAGCGTGGCGCGATCACAGCCAACCCCCGGTCCAAGCCGCGGGCCGGATCGCGCCTCCCCCCCTTGCGGAACCTGGAGTCTGCGGCGCGGCAGCGGGGCGACCTTTCAGCCCGAACCGCCGGGTTCGGACGGCCCGGCCTTCCGTCCCTGTGCGGTCAGGGTACCCTTGCCGTCGACGCTCGCCAGCAGCACGTCGGCGATGCGTTTGAAGCCGTGCCTGCGCAGCTCCTCACGCAGCCAGGCCTGGTCATGCCCGGTGCGCGCCAGTGCCTTGTCGTCGAGCTTGCCGTCGAGGATGACGCTCGCCGGCAACTCCGTCTGGCCGAGCGCCTGCGCGGGGTCCGACGCGGTCACCTGCAGGGTGCGCAGATCGTCGGCGGTCACCGGGCGTGCCCCGGCCCGCGGTACAATGGAGAGTTTTCCCGTTGTCTCAAGGACCGCGAACTCCACGTCCGCCAGGCTTGTGAGGTTTTTTTGGCGCATTTCCGCCATCAGGTCGCCGAGGTTGTATCGCAGGTTGCGCAGGGCTTGGTTATTGAGGTGGCCGTGGGCGACCACGATGGACGGCTGGCCTTCCAACAAGATGCGCAGGCGATGACTCTTGAGGCTGACGTAGGGCAGGATCCAAAGCAGTACGCCCAGTACCAGGACCGGTGTGAGCCCGACCAGAAAGGACATCTTTGGGTCGGCCACCGAGATCAGCGCCGACTCGGAGATCATGATGAAGCCGACCAGATCGATGGCGCTGAGCGCGCCGACTTCGCGTTTGCCGGCAAGGCGCATCAGGGTCAGCAGCACGCCATAGGAGGCGGCGGTTTTCCAGGCG
>DAHWHT010000352.1 GCA_027335515.1 Clostridia bacterium | reverse complement strand
TCCCCGTCCTCCCTGACAGAAGGCGTTGCCCCTCGTCAGCCAACTCTGCCCGGGGCATTGCCCCCCCTCAATCCCGGAGGCACATAGCCCCGTCAGCGACAGCGCGGGCCCGCACGCGGCGAGCACCGCGCCCAAGGCGCTGACCGCCGCGCCTGCCGCCCCCATGCGCAGGGCACCCCGCCGCGAAAAGCCGGCCGCGCCCGTCCTTGCCCCGGCATCCGCCTCCCGCGCCACCTCCTTGAACGCGGAGGGATCAGCCGTCCCCGGACCATCGTCCGCATCGCCCGCCGGGTCCAATGCGGAAAGCGAGTCCCCCCCGTCGCTTTGCATCGACCTTCCCCCCATCTTCACGGACGTGCCGTTCGCCGCCGGCCGCGGCGGCCGACGGGATGCGACCCGAGGCAAGCCCATCGCCATGGACACGTGCGCCACCACGGGGCGCCGCCCCCGAGCAAAGCGCACCGCCAAGCCCCTGGCGCCGATCCGCAGGCCGCATCAGCGCGGCACGCGCTTCGTCCTCGGCTTCGGCACCAAGGTTGCGACGCCGAAAGCAAGGCCACGGGAGGACGGCCGGCGCATCCTGACCGTGGCCAGATCCAAAGCCCGCTACCCATCCACCACACGACGCCCAACCCGCCAGCCGTTGCATGAGCCCCACCCATTGTGAACCCTCCGCGGTCGCAACCGCGACGGGACGGTTCGCGCGTCTTGGGGGGGCAGATCGCGCATCGCCGCCGGGGAGGTCGGCAAACCACGCCGCTCCGCCGGGCGTGGCATCACCACGCATCCGCCGGACCGCTGCCCAAGGCCGGTCCGCGTATCCAACCAGATCGCCGCGGCATCGCCGACGGCCGCCCTCGCTCGCGCGACGTGGGCCCGGTTCGGAAGTCGGCCAATACGCCTACCAACCGGTGATGTGGACGTTACACGGGTACAGCCGGGAGGCACCCGTCGCGGCCTGGCGCAGGCCGCCGCCGTCCGCCAGCCGCCAGCGGCCGACGTGCCGCGCCCGATAGGCGCTGGGGGTGAGGCCGGTGTGGCGCTGGAAGAACCGACTGAAGTAGCGAACATCACTGAAGCCCGCCGCGCGGGCAGCCGCAGCGACATCGGCATGCCGGTGCACCAGGGCAAAGCAGGCCCGGGCCACGCGGCGTTCGCAGATCCACTGTCGCGGCGAGCGCTGGTAGGTTGCATGAAAGAGCCGGTTCAGATGCGCAGCGCTCAGCCCCCCCGCCCGGGCGGCCTCGCGCACAAGCGCACCGCATCCCTGGGCCAAGTGGTCTTCCATGTAGGCACGGGCGACCCGCACCGCAGGCGGCTCATCTGGATCGGTGTCCGGTCCACTGTCCGCGCGCCCGCAAACCCGCTCAATAACCGCAGCCGCCCCCAGCAGGGCAACGGCCGCCTCCCACCGCCAGGGGCCCCGCCGAACCCAGAGTGCGGTCAGCACCTCCTGGAGACAGGCACCCAAGCGGACGGAGTGCGCCCCACAGGGAATGTATGCGGGCCAACCCCAGGGATCCGGTCGCTCCGCCGCCGACAACCCCGGCGCCGCCACCCAGTCATGGTGGCAAAACAGCAGGTGCGCGTGCCGGCCGGCCTCAAAGAGCAACGCATGGCGCTCCCGTGGGCGCAGTACGCAGACGTCTCCCCACGACACGACCTGCCGCCCGTCGCCCAGCTCCAGCGTGAACGCGTCCCCGATGTTGATGATGATTTCGAAGTCGTCCAGCATCCGGTCCCAGCGTCCCGCAGGGGACACCGCGTCATCCTCGCCCGCAAAGTGCACCACAGGCCACAGACCAAGCAGACCGTCATCCTGCGGAGAAAGGTCGGCACCACGTTCGGCCGGCTGTGCCAAGGCATCACCCCATTGTGGTGAGAAAGCCCGCGGCTGCATGCTTCTCATCGGGGATGGCGCGATCCTGCCGATGACCACGCGGCGTGCCTTCGTCGTCGGTCAACCGAGGGCGCGTGGTGGGGGTTGCCCCCGTGAACTCTGGACGGTGGAGCCGGCCTCGCGCCGGTTGGGCTTTGCGACCATTTCAACGCCGACCCGGCAAGAATCGGCGGCGCGCATCCGCCCCCACGGTGGTCGATGGCGGAACCGCACCCGCGTGTACGACGAGGCGGCCGACACTCGGCGGGCGAACGGCATGGACCGGCCCGTGGGTGTCGCCGCCAGGTGCAAGCCCAACGCGGCTGGTCGCCCCGCTCGACGACGTCCACGCCTTCCCGCGTCGGCCGCGGCTCACCCGTGTATCTCCCGGTCCCGAGCTCCTATGACGACCAGCGGGCCGCCCAAACGACAACCGATCGTGGACGTGAGGCGGACCACCCGTAAGCGGCGCGCGCCAAACTTGCCGATCGGAAACGCGTTGGCCGGATACGCGGCCCACGGGCCTGCGGATGAGACGGCCTGCGGTTTCCATCCGCGCAACCAACAAAACGGAGCGGGCCATGCCATACTGGCACAGTTCCGACAACCCATGGGCATTGTCCATAGACGCCGACTGGCGAGATGCGTTGCGACAAGCGGCGCGAACGCTGCCATGGAACGCATGAACGCAGACCACACGCTGGAGTTGCATGTTCTGTGGTTATGGAGGCCTGGCCCCTCAAACGCGGCGCGGTCAGCCGCCGCGCGCCAGGCGTGGGGCGCCCCCTGCGGCGGCGCACAGCCATCGCGGGCAGTGCGGCAGCGGGATTGCTTATCGGAGCGGCGGGCACGCTGCTGACCGCGGCTTGCGGTGCGGGCCCAGCGGCGGTGCGCAGCAGAGTCACCCGCATCGGCGTCTGGTGGCCGACCGGCGAGGCACGGATCGTTTCGGCTCTGCTGAAAGAGTTCCATCGGGATGTTCCAGGGGTGGACGCCCGCCTGCTGACCGTCGATCAGGGTCGCCGGCATCCTCCCGCGGACGTGCTCGCCGTTGCCGACGCGGACGCAATCGTGTTTGGGAGAGATCTGAGGCCGGAACTCAACCGTGCCGGCGTGGATCTCGCCGCGTGGTACCCCGGCCTCCCTGAGGCCTTCCGCGGGCCGACGGGCGCCGTGCATGCGCTGCCGTACGATTACGCGCCACTCGTTGTGTGGGTGAAAGCCGATCGGATGGCACTGGCAGACCTTCCGTTCAAGAGTGCCGTGCAGGTGCTACTGGACGCCGGACGACAGGGCGTGGGCGGCATGGTCCCATGGAATCCCATTATATGGAGCTCGTTTGTGTTTGGTGCGGGGGGCCATCCCTGGACCAGCGGCGGCCTGCCCAATTGGACTCAGCCTGAGTTTGCCACGGGAGTGGATTGGCTGAGTTCTGTAACCCGCGCCACGGGATGGGCCGCGGATGTGGCATGGGAGGACTGGATCGGTGGCGCCACACGCGGAAAAAGGGTGGAGTGGCAGCTGGCCCGGCGAAGTGAACTTATGAACCCGAGCCAAGGTTGGAGTGCTTCGCTTCTTCCATCCGGTCCCCGTGGCCGGAGGGTTCCGGTGCGTGTCTACGGGCTGGCCATCAACCGCGCGTCGTCGCATCCCACTGCGTCCATGACCCTGCTGAAGTGGCTGTTTTCAATCAGACGTGCAGGCGCACTCGTCCGTGACCTCGGATACCGCCCGGTCGTGTCCACGGTTCCGAACATACAACCCGCCTGGTTGCGTAAGGGACAGGCGCTGGGGCATTCGCCCGGCATCGCGCCGGCCGGAGCCTCCCTGCGGGCACTGCCGCGGACCGTCATAGCGCAGCCGTGGTCCACCTATGTGGCACACGCCATGTATCACATCATACGCGAGCCGTCTCGACGCGTGCGGCTCTCCCTCCTGAAGCAGGCAGACGTCGCGTTGTCGCAGCACGCACTTCACGTCCGATATCGTTTTGGCTGACGGCCGGGGGCACCCGTGGGACGGGTGGGAGGGCAGCCCTCCTGGCCGCGAGACCACCTGCCGGCGCCGACGGATACCGCGTCCCGCTGCGGCCGGCAGGCCGGAACCCTGGTCGGCACGTCCAGGCATTCCCCGTGGACAAGGAGCCGACGGCCGCCGCGGCCACGGCGCAAGGCGAGAAGACTGCCGCAGACAGCCCGGGCCACATGACCGCAAACGCGTCCGCAAAGCCGAAGCCGCCGGCGGCTCCAATGGCGCTGGGTTTTGTTGGTGGTCGGGGTGGGCGGATTTGAACCGCCGACCTCCTGGTCCCAACCAGGCGCGGCACCTTTTCCTTTCTATTACCAATCAACGCCTTCCTTACTATCCCAAGGGCTCTCCGATCCCCGGCGGTATCGTCCCCGTTCGTCTCCGCAGCCCGAATTGATGGCAGAAGTGATGGCAGACGACGGCCTATGAACGGGCGCGCACCCATCACGGCACCCGCCGGGGCCAGCCCGCCGAGCGCTTCGATTTCCGAGGGATCCCAATGCTGGTGGCAGCGGTGTTGACGGGAAGCAGCGTGGTCTGATCGAACCCAGCGGCACCGCAACACGGCGATGCGCTTGCCCTACCGCCTCTTCTCCACGGCTTTGATCCGCCTCTCGTGGTCGGCCGCGCTGGCCTCCAGTGGTAGGAGCATGTTGATCGCCCGCTTGAGCACGTGGACGATGGCTTCCATCACGGAGCCAGTCTCGTGGTGCGCGTCGTCGATCTTGGCCGCCAGTGCGGCCATCTTGGCGTCCCCGCGCCGCTCGATGGCGGCCATCTCGGCCCGCATGCTGTCCAGGTACGCGCGAAGCTCGGGGTCCAAGGCGGCACCTCCCGAGGGGCCCAGCTTCGGCGGGCGGCCTAGCACGTCCTTCCTGCGGCCAAGGCGTCAAGAGGATCTCCTTTTGAGCAGGGCTGGCTCCCCAGCGGGGAGCAGGGCCACCAGGGCGCGAAACCCGACCTCCCTTTCGGACACCTGGTAGGGGCGCCGCGTCTTGCGTTGAACCGTGTCCCTTGGCGGCCTGACTCGGGTGTTTCCCTCCCCGCCGCGGGTGCGTGGCGGCAGCCGGAGTTGATCCGGTGGGGGAGGGATGCGGTTGCACGTGTATGCCTTGGTGCTCTTCGTGCCGCTTGGCGCGCTGGCCCGTTGGCCCGTTGGCTGCGTCGGCGCCGCAAGACGAAAAAGCAGTAGGCCGCCGGCGAGGGGAGCCCACTGCCAACGTTTTGGCCCGAATCCCGGCTTCGCACCGCCCAGGTGACACTGGGCGTCGCCGCAGCAGGCCCGGCAAGTGATGCCGGGCTTCGCCGGCCCCGGTAGTGTACCACGCTCGACAGTGGGCTCCCGCGCCGGTTTTTCAGTCCGCCTCGTGGAGCATCCGAAGGACGGTAGCCCGACCCAGGTTGAGCCGCCGCGCCGCTTCAGAGACGGACACCCGCCCGCCCCGTACCTCAGACTCCAACGCCACCCACACTCGCTGCACCTAGGGCCGGTAACGGGCACGAGGCGGCCCCACGTTCCGCCCTTGCCGCTTGGCCCGGTCCATCCCCGCCTTGACGCGCTCAGCAAGCATCGCCCGTTCCAATCCGGCGTGGGCGACCGTGATGTAGTACAACGCCTCGCCGAAGGGGCGTCGAGCCACGGCTCCTGGTAGGACCGCAGGCCGACGCCCCAGTGCCGCAGGTCCGCCAGGGTGTTGGAACGCCGCAGTTTGGAAGTCGCTGTGGCGCTCTCTGGTGGAGATCGGCGCGTGCGCTTACCCGTGAAGCGTGCCAGCGCCGCGTCGATGGATTGCGGGACGCATTCGGAAGGGACACCGGCCCCCAGAAGGACCGAGGTGGTGCTGTGACGCAGGGCGTGAAGTTCTTGCGGCCGCACCTTTGTACGACGCACGGCTGCGCGGAACGAGCGCCCCGCGTTGTTTGGATCCCAGCCCCAGGTAGATAAAACCCACTCCTCATCATGCCATCGCGCACCTGCGGATAATCGCTCCGCTACCCGGAAACGGCTGTCGCTGACGCGATTGTTTGTCCGCATTTGGCAAGGTGGCATTGCCACCGTCAGCAGCGCGCGACAGGAGGCAACGTCTGGCCCGGCTAAGATCTTGGGGCACAAGAATGTCTCGACCTTCACAGACATCTATGCGGACCTCTTGCGCAAGGCGGGCCAGGATGCGGCGCACCGCGTGGAAGCCTTCCTGCAGTCGAAGCATTGATGGCATAAGTGATGGCAAACGAAGACCCCCAGCTAGCGCTTACTGGCCAGGGGTCTTCGTTTGCCTCGGTAACTCTAAGTCTTGTTGGTGGTCGGGGTGGGCGGATTTGAACCGCCGACCTCCTGGTCCCGAACCAGGCGCCCTACCAAGCTGGGCCACACCCCGGAATGCCCGGTGAGTATATCCGCACCCCTCCGCGGGGTCAATGGCGCGACCGACAACCGGCCGCCGCACCATCGACCCGGGGGTTTGGACAACGCTGCTCCACCCACTCCCGGGTGAACCCGGTCAGCACCCGTGGTGCCTGGCGCAGATCGGCGAGGGTGGTGGCCCCCACCAGGAGCGCCGTGGTACGCAGATCGCGGAGAAATGCCTCCAGGAAATCCCGGGCGGCATCCATCCCCCCCTGGTGCAGCGACCGCAGCAGGACCCCCGCGATGCCCACGGCACAAGCCCCCATGGCCAGGGCCCGCGCCGCCTCGCTGCCAAAACGCACCCCGCCGCTGGCCACCACGTCCAGGCCCGGCCAGGCGGCGGCGGTCACTTCCAATAGCGAGGCGACCGTGGGGATACCCCAGTCCAACAGGCCGGGATCCACCGGGTGCTCCTGGCGGCGCGCCTCGATACGGGCAAAGTTGGTCCCTCCGCGGCCCCCGACGTCGACGGCGCGCACCCCCGCCGCATACAGCCGACCGGCCGTTTCGGCGGACATGCCAAACCCGCACTCCTTGACGATGACCGGGACGCCGCAGCCCGCGACCACCGCCGCGATGGCCTCCAACCGGCCGCGGAAGTCGCGGTCGCCTTCGGCCATCACCAGTTCCTGGGGCGCATTGAGGTGCAGCTGCAGCAGATCGGCGCCGACCATCGCCACCGCACGACGCGCCTCCTGCGGTGTGGCGCCGGCCCCCAGGTTGGCAATCACGATCCCCTCCGGGTTGTCCAGGCGCACCGCCGCGTACGTCGGCGCGAGGCGCTCGTCGTCCAGGGCGGCCCGCTGGCTGCCCACCGCAACCGGGATGCCGAAGGCGGCGCCCAGCCCGCCCAGCGCACGGTTGATGGCGGCGGCCTGGGGCACGCCCCCCGTCATCGCGTTGATGAGCACCGGAACCGGCAACGCCGCGCCGAGTAGACTCGTGCGCAGGTCGACCTGTCCCAGGCTGGCCTCCGGCAATGCATTGTGCACCAGGTGAACGTCCTGCCACCCGGCCCCGCCGCGGACCGACCCGAGGGCCAACCGCAGATGATCCAGCTTGCGACCCGCACGCGACGGCCCCCTGGACGCGTCGGCTCACCCTCCCTGAGCGATTCACCCGCCCGGACCACAGTGGCACGACCCGCCCGGCTCACATCTGCGGGCCCGGCACCCCGGCCAGCACCTGCAGCAACGCGTCGTGAATGCGCCCGTTGGTGCCGACCACCCCGCGCAGCCCGGCGTGCCACTCGGAACCCGCAATGTCCGTGGCCCGCCCCCCCGCCTCCCGCACCAGCAACACCCCGGCGGCCGTATCCCACGGCTGCAGGAGCGGCTCCCAGAACCCGGACACGCGGCCGGCGGCCACATACCCCAGGTGCAGCGCGGCTGAGCCGAAGTTGCGCACGTTGCGCACACGCTCGCCCACCGCGGCGAGGCTGCGCAGCGCCCACGCCTGGGAGGGGGGGACGGGCGGGATGCCGGTGCCCAGCAGCGCATCGGCCAGACCGGCTTCCGCGCTCACCGTCAGCGGTCGGCCGTTGGCGGTGGCGCCACCACCCGCCCTGGCGGTGAACAGCTCGTCCGCGGTGGGATCATAGACCGCCGCCGCGACGGGCCGGCCGCGCTGGGTCAGGGCGACCGAAACGGTATAGCCCGGCAGTCCGTGGACGAAGTTGGTGGTACCGTCAATCGGATCGATGTACCAGACATACTCCGCCTCCCGCCTGCCGCCGCCCTCCTCGCCAAACAGGTCGTGGTCCGGAAACCGCCGGCGCAACGCGGCGGTGATCAGCGCCTCGGACTGGCGGTCCATCTCCGTCACCAGATCCGCGGGGTTCGCCTTATGCCCGACCTCCCGCGCGCAACCGGCCCAGGGCCGCACCCGCCGACCGGCTTCCACCGCGGCCTCCGCGGCCGCAAGTTCGAACGTACGCAGATCGACCGCCATCGTCCTACCCGCCTCCAACGCAACACACGGGGGCCGACGGCAGAGCCATGCCCCGCCGCCGGCCATTGCGCCCCCACTTCGCCCGCGGCTGCGGCCTTCCTGCCGCAACCCTTAGGTCGGGCGGCCCGCCATCTGCTCCTGTGCCAGCTGAACCATGCGCCGCACCATCTGTCCGCCGATGTGGCCGCCGATGTGGCCGCCGATGCGGCCGGCCTCGCGCGAGGTCAAATCGCCGTTGTAGCCGCGCTGCAGCGGGATGCCCAACTCCTGGGCAACCTCGTACTTATACTCGTCCAACGCCGCCGCGAACTCCTGTGGAGCCGTCGGCGTCGGCCGCCCCATGCGCGTGGGGAAGTAGCCGAGCTCGTCGGCCACCTCGAACTTCAACTGCTCCAGACCGGGATGCCGCAAGCCGCTCCTTGCCATGTCCTCCACCCCCCGCGCCGTAGTCTGCGCGCGGGTGGCGCACATCCCTCCCGGGAAATGCTAGCCGCGGCGGCAGGCCACGGTGCGCGCCCCAGCGCGGGCCGGCGCCAAAGGGGTGGAGCATTTGACGTTCGGACGGCGGCAGCGTTTCGGAGATGGCAAGAGCCGCTTGCACCGCATCGAGTTCGCACGGGAGTTCGTCACGTCCGTGCGGTCTGCGGCAAGGGCGAGGTCCGATCCCCAGGACGACGGCGCGGCGACGTCGGACGCCGAGGCCCCGGCGCGGGACCTGCCGCGCAACGCGCCGTTGGACCAAGCGGGCAGCGCGCCGCCGCAGACGCAACCGGCTCCGGCGGGCGAGCCCACGCCGACGCGGCCCGGCATCTGAAGCCGGCGGCCGCGGTCAGGCCTCGCGCTCGACGGTCGCGGCCGCTTCCAAAACCTCCTCAACCAGCCGGGCGCCGATCCCGGCCAGCTTCGCGGTGAAATGCTCACACACCCGCTCCACGTGCTGGACCCCCAACACCAGGGTCATCCCTTCGGCGCAGAGCCCGGCGATGGCATAGGCGGCCGCCGCCCGGCTCTCCCGCGCCGTGACGACCGCGCCGTGCAGGCGACCGCCCCGGACCACGGCCGTGTGGTCGCGCACGTCGACACCGGCGCCCATGCGGCGCAGTCCCTCGGCATATCCAAAGCGTTCGCGCCACTGGGTCTCCACGATGCGGCTGACCCCGGAAGCCGTCGTCAGAGCCGCCGCAAAGGGCGGGTGGTAGTCGGTATAAAAGGCGGGCAGGGGTCCGGTCTGCACGTCCACAGCCCGCAGCCGGCGCGGACCTTCCAGCGCAACCCAGCCGGGCCCGGTGGTCCACCGCGCACCCGCCTCTTCCAGCTTGCTCAGACCGGCGCCGACATCCCGCGCCTCAATTCCGGTCAAACACACCCGGCCGCCGGTCGCCGCGGCCCCCGCCAGGTAGACAAACGCCTCGGCCTGATCACCGATCAAGGTGTGCTCCACCGGGTTCAGCCGCTCGACCCCGCGGATGCGCACGCTGGAGGTACCGGCGCCTCGGATGTCCGCCCCCATCGCCCGCAGCATGTTGGCCAGATCCACAATGAACGGCCCGACGTACGCATTGTCCAAGCGGGTCTCGCCCCGGGCGCGCACGGCGGCCAGGATCGCCTGGATCGTCGCGCCGACGCTCGGCTGATCAAAGTAGACGTGGGCGCCGTGCAGACCAGAGGCAAGGCCGCAAAGCGCGCCGCCGTCCTCGGAGGGTCCGACCTTCGCACCCATGGCGCGCAGGGCCTTGACGTGAAGATCGACCGGCCGGCTGCCGATGCGGTCCCCGCCGGGCATGCCGACCTCCGCCCGCCCGAAGCGCACCAGGTGCACCGCCAGCATGTAGGTGGAAGCGCGCAACCCCTCACTCCAGGACGAGGGAAGCGCACGATACTCCATGCCGTGCGGATCGATGGAAACGCTGGAGCCGTCGCGCCGCACCCGGGCACCGCAGGCCTCCAGCATCTCAAGATAGGATTGGACATCCAGGATGTCCGGAACGTTGTGCAACACGCACGGGCCGTCGGCCAGCGCGCAGGCCGGGATCGCGGCCAGGGCGGAATACTTACTACCGCCGACGCGGACGTCGCCATTCAGAGGGGTTCCGCCGCTGATCCTCCAAGCGCGCACCACGAAAACTCCTTACGGATGCCGTTTGCGTCACCACCACCACGTGCCCGCGCCGCCGTCGCCGTGGCCCCCCGTCGGACGACCTCCGGCCCGCGCCTGTTCCCCGGGCGCGTCGGAGGGACCGGACGGTTCGGCTTGCAGCCTATGCAAAAGCCTGCCGCGCCGGGACGACAGTGTCCATCTGCTCCCGTATTCGCAGATGGCGTCCCGCTTTGTGAGCGCCTCCCGCCACTTCACCTCGATCCGCCCGCCACCACCATACCGCCGCAAGGCCGCGGGCGAACGTGGCACCTTGTGGCGCCGCTGCCCGGGTTGGCCAACCGGGTAGCTTGTGCGCTCCCCGTCCCCGGGGGTACCGCGCCCGCCTCGGGCACGCTACCATGGGCAGGTAACGGACAGGCAACCCGGGTCCTCCATCGACGGAGGGTTGCCGCGTGAACCGTTTGAAGGGAGACTGGCAGCATGCCGAAGTACGAGGTACCCGCGCTCTCCTATGCCTTCGACGCCCTGGAGCCACACATCGACGCCCAGACGATGCAGATCCACCACGACCGCCACCACGCCGCTTACGTGGCCAACGCCAACGCGGCGCTGGAGTCCCATCCCGATCTGCTGGCCAAGCCAGTGGACGCGCTCTTGGCCAACCTCTCCCAGGTACCCGAGGCCATCCGGACGACGGTCCGCAACAACGCCGGCGGCCACGCCAACCACTCGCTGTTTTGGACCGTGATCGGCCCCGGCGGGGGGGGCGAGCCCAAAGGCAAGCTTGCCGACGACCTGCGCGCCCACTTCGGCTCGTTCAGCAACTTCCAGCAGGAGTTCGCCAAGGCCGCCATGGGCCGTTTTGGCAGCGGCTGGGCGTGGCTGGTCGCCGACCGTGGGGGCAAGCTCGCCGTCACCAGCACGCAAAACCAGGACAACCCCGTGATGGAGGGTCTGCACCCGCTACTCGGCCTGGACGTCTGGGAGCACGCCTACTACCTGAAGTATCAGAACCGCCGCGCCGACTACGTGGCCGCCTTCTGGAACGTCGTCGACTGGGAGGCGGTGACCGCCCGGCACGGGCAGGCCAAGGGCTGAGGCGCATCGCCGCGCGGGGACGGGCCCGGGGCTGGCTGCAGCCCGTCCCCTGGCACCCGTGGTCTGTGATGGAAAGGGGAAGCCTCAAGCATGGCGTTTGCGATTGGTATGCGCATCCCGCCCAAGATCCGCGGCCTCGGCCTGGAGGGCCTCTGCGCCTGGGCCGGGTCGATCGGCCTGGGCGCCGTCGACCTCGGCGGCGACGTGACCCAGGAACACCTGACCACGCTGGCCCGCCACAACCTGCGCCTGGGCAGTGTGGACGCGGTCGGCACGGGTGACATCCTCAGCCGCGACCCCGAACGCCGCAACCGCGGCACCCAGGCCCTGCGCGCCCACATCGACCGCGTTGCCGAACTCGGGGGCAAGGTGCTCTTCATCTGCCTCGTCCCCGGCGAGCGGGACATCCAGCGCCGTGAAGCCTTCGACATCTGGGCCGAGGCCTTCCCGCCCATCGCCGAACACGCCGAGGCCAAGGGGATTTCCTTTGCCATCGAAGGCTGGCCGGGCGGCGGCCCCCTCTACAGCACCGTCGGCTACACCCCCGAAGTGCTGCGCGCGATGTTCGAACGCTGCCCCAGCCCGGCCCTGGGCCTGTGCTACGACCCCTCGCACCTGGTGCGCCTGGGGATCGACCACCTGCGCTTCCTCGACGAGTTCGCCTCGCGCGTACGCCACTGCCATGGCAAGGACACCGAGGTGCTCCCCGACGGACAGTACCGGTTCGGCCACATGTCGGCGGTGCTGCACAAGTCGCCCGGCTTCTCGGAGGGCCCCTGGCGCTACTGCATCCCGGGGGACGGCACGGTCAACTGGTCCCGCGTCGGGTTTCGTCTGCAGGAGGCCGGTTACGCCGGGCCGATCTCCATCGAACTCGAAGACGCCCGCTACTGGGGCACCCTGGAACTTGAGCAGCAGGGCATCGTCAAGGCCCTCGGCCACCTGCGCAGCCACGCCTGCTGACCGCGGCACGCCGGGCCGGGGGTGCGCCCACTGGCGGTGCCCCCCACCCGGCCCGTCCCCCGAGGGGGTTGCGGCGATGCCCCGGCCGAGCGACGCGCTCCTGGCCGCCGCGGTGCGCCGGGCGCTGCGCCTCCCGGGCCGCGCAGGCATCACGGAACGCGACCTGCTGCACGCCACCGACGGCCGGGCCGTGGAGCGCTTGGTGGTGGCGGGGCGCCCGGTGGTCGTCAAGTGGCGCGACGACCGGCCGCAGGACCGCGAAGCCCTGCTGTATCGCCACCTGCATCCCCAGGTGCTCGCGCTGCTTGGCGCCGCAAGGCCGCTGGGCGCGCGGCGCCTGGGCAACACCCACGTGCTGCTTCTCGAATGGATCGAGGGCACCGACGCCGACTGGACGGTCGCGCGCGACGTGCGTCTGGCCTTCACGCACCTCGGCCGGGTGCACCGGGCCACCGCCGCGCGGCTGGCGCGGGGGCCCGACGCCATCGGCACCCCCGAGGCCTGGGCCGAACTGCGCCCCGACCCGCGCGAAGCCGCCGGCCCCCTGGTACTCGATCCCGGAGACCTCCATGCGGGAAACTTCCGCCTGCGACCGGGGGGCGGCGTGTGCCTGCTGGATTTCGAGAACATGCGCCTGCGCCCAGCGGAGGCCGCGCTGCGACCGCTGCGCGAGGACGCGTCCATGCCCCAGGGCCCATTGGCCGATCTGGCTCGGGCGGCCTACCATCAAGCGGGCCCGTGAAGTCGAACCAGATCCTTCGCGTCGATCCGATTGGCCGGATGAGCCACGCCGTCTGCATGGCCCCGACGGGCCGGGTGCCGCCTGGCGGTGGCATGCGCGGGCGGCGGCTGGGCCGCCGCGGTCGCAGAACAGGTGGGCCATGTAAGGTTGCGGCCGGGGTGTGCGTCTTAGGTGGTGGAGGCCCGAGGATGCCAAACGGGGGGTGAATCCGACGCAGGCCGAGGAAGACCGGCAACTCCTGTTGGCCATGCAGGGAGACCCGGACGCCTTCGCCGCACTGGTCGCGCCGCGACGCACGCGGCTGCTCCTATTGCTGGCCGCCGCCATCGGTGACTGGCACGAGGCAGAGGACGGGCTGCAGGAGGCGTTGTGGCAGGCGTTCACGAGCCTTCGTACGCTGCGGACCGCCGCTGCCTTCGACGGGTGGCTGCGCACCGTCGTCCTGAACGAGGCGCGAGACCGACTGCGCAAGGCGGCGGCGCGAGGCCGGCGGGAGGGTCGGCCGGCAGGGGGCCTCGCCGACCTGGAACCGCTCGCGGACATAGAGGCGCACGTCGCCGAAGCCTGGGCGGGCGGCCTCGCGACCGAGACGGCGGACATCCTCGATGCCGTCGCGGCACTGCCGCCCGTCGAGCGCCGTGTGGGTACCCTGGCGTGGTTGGCGGGCATCGCTCCCCGCGATATCGCAGGGGCGCTCGGCGTGCCGCCGGGACGAATCCACACGGCCCTGCACCGGGCCCGCCGCCGCTTCCGTTGGCTCTTCTACCGGCCGGACGACTACCGGAGGGACGTGGACGCTTTGTCCGACGAGCGCATCGCCCTGGCCTGCTACGCGGTCGATCCTGATCGGCTGCAGGCCCATTGGAGCCGGACGCGGCCCGACCTGCGCGTCACGCCGGTGGAGGCCCACCGCGCCGACGCACCGGTGAAGATCGGGCTCTTCTGGGAGGCGCCGGCGATGGCCCCCGCGCCGCCCCCGGTCTCCGCCGCCCTGCCGCTCGATCGCTTGGCCGAGACGGCGGGGTTCGACCTCCAGCCCTTCGGGAACCGCCTGCAGCGCTTCTCCTGGGGCGGGCGGCCGTACTTTCTGCCGTACCGTGACACGCCCCATGCCGTGTTGTACAACGCGGACATCTTGGCGCGACTCGGGCTGCCTCTGCCGCCCGCCGACTGGACGTGGGATGCCTTTTTCGGCTACTGCGACCGCTGCAAGGCGGCCGGTGTGCCAGCGCTCACAGCGCAGACGCCGTGCGGATTCGAGGTGGCGTACGTCGCAGAGCAGCTCGGATGCACGGACACCGACTGGACCGCCCTGCCCGAGGCGGCAGACTTCACGCGACGCTGGAATGCAAAGGGATACGCGGCACCGTTGCAGCCGGGCTGGATCGGGCAGGCGTTCTTCGAAGGACAGACCGCGTTCTACTGCTTCCAGGCGGGACATCCGTCGTCGCTGATCGAGCGCTTCGGCAGCCGGTTCCGCTGGGGCATCGCGCCCATGCCGCGGTTCTCTCGCTCCGACCCGCACGTCACCCTCTGGAACCGGGTGGCGGTCTCCGTGCGGGGGGGCGCGCCGGACGCACTGGCGGCGTTCCGAGTGTCGGAAGCGCTATTCACCGATGGGCCCGAACTGCGGGGCGACGAACTGCCGGCATACCGAACGCCGGCGACCATGCGGGCATGGCGGGAGCAGCCGCTGCCGCTCGGGAAAGAGTGCCTGATGGAACTCGACCGAGCCACCGGCCCGCTCGGCGTGACGCGCCTGCTGGCGTGCCTGCCGGATGCGGGCCTGACGCTCTGGAACCTGCTGATGGATCGCGTCTCCATGGAGGACGCGCTGGCGACGCTGCGGGCCGGCGGGGCGGCCCACGCCGCAGGTTCGCCGCTGCAGTATGCGGAGAACTGACGGGGGTGCCAGGACGCGCAGGGGGACCAAGTGGAAGCACTGCGGGGGTGGTCGCGCATCGCCCCCGCCGCCGTCCGGTTCAGAGTGCGAAAGCGCTCGCCCAGGGCCGTGGGCGACCGGATCGCCGTTACCGGCAAGGCGGCGTCAACGCCCAGCGTCCGTTGGCGCTGGCGAATTGGGCCCCGTGCTTCAGGATATCGGGCCCCAAAGCGTAGTCGGATCCGTGGACCAGCCCCCACACCGTGAGCGTACCCGTCGCCACGGGCACGAACGCGCCCTGGTCGCGCACCGTAAGGGCTGAAGCCGGAATGCGGTAGAGATACATACGCCCAACCGCGCCCGGCACCGTGCCGGAAAAGCCGCGCGGCACAGGGGATGGCTGATACCCCAGACCGCGCAGGACCGCATTGGGGAAGGTCGTGTCGACGCCACCCGTGTCCAGGATGACCTGCAGCCCGCTGCGGACCCCCGTGGGACCGGCCAGATTCACCCGCAGGGCGATTCGGTTCCCCGCCAGGCCCGGCGTGATCGTTCCGGTCACCGGCTTGGGGCAGTTCGCCGACGGCCCGGCGCTCAGGGTTGCGGCGTGCGCGCGTTGGATCCACGTGCCCCCGAGCAGATACCACATAACGTGCCGGTGCTCGTAGGCAATGGTCAATCGGTCGCCGACGCGGGTCTGCACCATGGCGGCCCGCAGCGCCGCACAGCCGTTGATCGGCCAGGTGGCGTTGCCGTCGGTGGCATCGGTGATCGAGGTGATGACGTCACCGACCGGGTCGATGCGCTGCGTTCGACCAATCAGCCCCGCCGTCGCGGCGGCCCCGCCGGGCTGGGCGGTCACCACCTCGCAACCCCGCACCGTCCAGTCCGTCGGCGGGTCGACCACCGCCGCTCCGAGCGTCCCGGAGGGCGCCGCATGGACCGCCTGCCACGCCTGGATCTCGGTTTGGGCCTTGGAAAGCAGGGCGGCCGCTGCCCCCGCGGCGCCCCGTGCCTGGTCGAGGGCGGACTTGGC
Source organism: Clostridia bacterium (assembly GCA_027335515.1). Next base: position 597 of record DAHWHT010000352.1, on the reverse strand, counting down.
CTGCGCGGCGGATGCGCTGGCGGCCGTGCCTTCGGTCACCACGGCCGCGATGGACCGCGACAAGCCGGCCGCATCGGCGGCGGCGCCCGTGGCTGTGGCCACCTCCTGACCGGCGGCATTCAGGGCCGCAGACAGTCGGACCGTGGCCCGTTGGAGATCCGACTCCGCCGCGGCCGGGCTCGTGGCGGAGGGGTTGCGGGCCAGGTTTGGTACGGCGAGCCTGGCGACCTCGGCCGCGCTCCGCTGTGCGGACCGCAAGAGAACCCCCACCTGGGCGGTGTCCGTCTCGGTCTGCGCGAGGGCGGCAGCCGCCGTCGCGGCAGCCGCGGACGCCCGTGCCACCTGTGCCTGCGCAGCCACACCAACCGGCCGGCCGGTCGCGCCTCCGCCGCCGGAGCCGCCGATGGGCCCGACGGCGGCGGGCACCGAACCCACCGGCCGCAACACGGCCCAGGCTGCCATCCCGGCCAACGAAAGCAACGCCAAACCGGCGGCGCTTCCAAGCATCCAGCCGGCGCCTCGGAAGGTGGGCCCGCGCGCGTTGGTGCGGCGCCGGCGGCGGGGCGGGGGGGGCGCGGCCCGGGTGGGGCGCGGTTG
>DAHWHT010000350.1 GCA_027335515.1 Clostridia bacterium | reverse complement strand
GCCCATCCAGAGATTGCACCGTTTGCCATGATCACCACCCCCGATTCGTTGCAGAGCAAACTCTTCCACCTGGTCGGCCTGGAGGTGCGTAGACAGAAAAACGCGGGGTGAATACCCGCAAACCGTTGGGACCCAAGGCGTCCCGGAGATCTGGTCGGCGTAACTTCGGTCTAATGCGCTTCCGTCACGCGCCCGGCGGAACCAACGGCACCGGGTACCCAGCGTGCCTGAACCATGCACGGCACCGGCCGCGTCCCATACGTGTCATGGATGTATTCCAGGCCAGGGACTCCACGCACTCGACGTCAGACTACTGGGAGGCGACCAGGGGGTTCCAGATCCAGGGGCTGCCGTCGTCACCGATCACCGTGCCCGTGAGCAGCGGTATGTTCAGCGCCGCGGCCTCGGCGTATCCCGCAGAAGCTCCAGTTGCGGTAGAAGACGCGGACAGGACCCGCCGGCCGCCACGCGGGCAGGCGCAGGCCACTTTCCCTTTGTACTGCGGGGGATACACCTGCCCGCAGGATCCAGCGAGGGCCGGGTGGCCCTTGGACACCTCAGCCTGGCCAGCTGCGCCGGCCCCGCCCTCGGGCCGCTCCTCACCGACGCCATGGATCCCACCGCCCACCTGGACCTGCTCTGGGGCCTAACCACCCTTGGTCCGGGGCCGCCTCAGGCGCGCGCCACCCCCAGGAACACCAGGGCCAGCAGGGCGACCGCCGCCGCCCCCCGCACCCGACCGCGTCCGGCGCCGGAAGCGACCTCATCGAACGCGTGGACCCCCCAGGCCAGCGTGACAAAAAAGCCGAGTTGCGACACCGGCCAGGCGATGGCGAGGCCGGCCAGGGCCGTGCCGGGAACCACGAGCACGGAACCGGCAAACCACACCAGGCCGGACAGCACCGGAACCCCCGCGGCCTTCAGCGGGGACAACGGCGGCACCACAACCGGACCCGCGCGCCCCGCGACACGGCGGACGATCCAGGGCAGCAGGCACATGAGGCCCCCGGTGACGGCCATGGCGGCCTGGTAGCGCCAAAGGGTCCAGCCCCCCGCATCCACCAGGGCCAGGGCGGGCACGAGGTAGCCGCCGATACCGGCCGCCGCGGCGAGACCTGCCAGGACGCCCCAGGCATCCACGCGACCGCGCACCGAGAGCGGCACTCCGGCGCCCAGCGGCGCACCCCCCAAGCGCACGGCGGCCACCACCACCAGGGCGCTGCCCACCAGGGCGCACGCGCCGCGCCACGCGTCCAACGGACCGGCCGCAAACCACCATCCAAAGATGGTGCCAAACAGGGCGGCCAGGTTCTTCATCGCGCCCGCCCGCGCCACCCCGATGCGGTCGATGCTCAACACGTACGCGACGCTCGCCCCCGCCCAGATGGCGGCGGACTCGGCGCCCACCCACCACAGGCCGGCCGGACCGGCCGGTCGGTGGGTCAGCGACAGGCCAACCCACAACATCGACCCCAAACCGGCCACCGCCACGCCGAACCAGGCGGTGTACGTCCAGGGATCCAGCGCGCTGTGCCGGCGCGCCACCGCATAGAGACCAAAACAGACGGCCGCCGCCAGACTGAGTCCGAAACCCGCCGCGGCGATGGCGAGCGCCCCCTTGCCGCACGACCCAGGGCTTGGAGACCTGCGCGGCGAATATCGACGGTCGGTTGTGCGACCCACCCCCTGGGATCCGGTGGGCCGCGGCGGAGGAGGACCTGGTGTGCCCTGGATGCGCGTCTCGGTGGCCCTGCTGCTGAGCCAGATCGCCTACTACGGAGCGGCGTACCTGCTGTTGCGCGTACCGACCGGGCTCTACCGCTACATGCTCCTGGTCACGCCCCTGCTGGCCCTTGGCGCCTGGGGCCCCTTTTGGGCCCTGCGTTTCGCGGCGGCGCGCGGCTGGAACCTCTGGCCGGTCCAGCTTTCCCAATTCGCCTTCGCCGTCGTCGCATCGGCCCTGGGACTCATCATCCTCGGCCGCCAGTTGCCCACCAGCCGATCCCTGATCGGGATGACGCTCGTAATCGCGGGGGTCGTCGTCAGCGGGTGGCAGCCGCGCTGACCCGCGTCACCGCGGCTCGGCCCGCCGCACGGCGTGTCCGCCGAATTGGTTGCGCAGGGCGGCGATGAACCGATCGCTCCAGGCGTCTTCCTGGCGGCTGCGGAAGCGTTCGAACAAAGAGAAGGCGAGGGCCGGCAGGGGCACGCCCAGGCGGATGGCCTCTTCAACGGTCCAGCGTCCCTCACCGGAGTCCTCGACGTAACCGCGAATACCCTCCAGGCGCGGATCCTCGGTCAGAGCCCGACCGGCGAGGTCGAGCAGCCACGAACGCACCACGCTGCCATGCTGCCACAGTTCGGCGATGGCGCGCAGGTCCAGGTCAAACTCGTGGGCCGCCATGAGCTCGAACCCCTCGGCGTACGCCTCGAGCATGCCATACTCGATGCCGTTGTGGATCATCTTCACGTAGTGGCCGGAGCCGGCCGGCCCGGTCCGCAGGTAGCCGGCATCGGGCGCCAGCGCGGTGAAGATGGGCTCCAGGCGTTGACAGGCGGCCTCCGATCCCCCGACCATCAGGCAGTAGCCCTCGCTCAACCCCCACACCCCGCCGCTGGTGCCGGCGTCCAGGAGGGTCAGTCCGGCCTCCGCCAGGACCTCCGCCCGCCTCTGGGTGTCGCTGTACCGGGAGTTACCGCCATCGATCACGACGTCCCCCGCCTGGAGCAGCCCCCCCAGCGCGTCCAGGGTCGCCTGTGTGGCATCGCCCGCCGGTACCATCACCCATACGGCGCGCGGCGGCTTCAGCTGGGCGACGAGGTCCTCCAGGTCGCGGGCCGTCGCCGCGCCCTTTGCGGCGACGGCCTGTGCCGCCTCGGCATTCCGGTCGTAAACGACGACGCGGTGCCCACCGCCCAGCAACCGCAGGGTCATGTTGCCACCCATCCGCCCGAGCCCGACCATCCCCAACTCCACGGCACACCACCCCCGGGCTACGTACGCCCGGGGCCGTCAAGCTCCTGCCCCTCAACGCGCCAGCAACTGTCCAACATACTGCACCAGGTCGTGGGCACAGTGCGCGCAGTAGCCCTGGTCCGCGACCAGTCGGCTGCAGACCTCGCTCACCCGCTTGAGCTGATCGGCATCCGGGGTCTTGCTGCTGGTCGTGACCTTGACCACGTTGCGCAGATCGGCGAAGAGCTTCTTTTCCAAGGCCTCCCGCAGGCGGTCGTGGCTGCGGTAATCAAAGCGCTCGCCCCGGCGCGCCATGGCCGAGATCCGGATCAGGATCTCCTCGCGGAAGGCCCGTTTGGCGTTCTCGGGAACCCCGATCTGTTCTTCGATCGCCCGCATCAACCGCTCGTCCGGCTCGATCTCTTCCCCGGTGATCGGGTCGCGCAGGCGGGTGCGGTTCCACGCCGCCAGGGCGTTGTCCAGGTAGTTGTCAAAGAGCGTACGCGCCGACTCCTCAAAGGAGTAGACGAAGGCGCGGTGCACCTCGGTCTTGGCGCGCTCGTCGTAGTCCTGGCGCACCTCGTAGATCAGGTTCAGGTAGTGCTCGCGCTGGGCGCGGTCCAGCGCCGTGTGCTGGTCCAACCCCTCTTTGAGGCTGCGCAAGGTCTCCAGCGGGGTCAGGCAGCGGCACTCGCCGCGTGCGACGACGGCCGACAGCCGGTTGATAATGTAGCGGGGGGAAATGCCCGCCATCCCCTCCGCCCACTCGCCGCGGTCCGCAACGTCCGCGCCCTCCCGCTGCAGCTCCCGCACGTCCTCCGGGCCGAACCCTTCCACCGCCTCGCCGTTATACAACCGCAGCTTCTTCATCCGACTCATGCCGGCCTTTTTGCTCTCCCGCAGCCGGGTCAGGACGGCGAAGCCGGCCGCCACCTCAAGGCTGCCCGGGGCCAGGTGCACGTCGCCGATCCCACTGTCGGCAAGGAGCTTGCGATAGATGCGCACCTCGTCACGCACCCGCAGATTGTATGGAACGCGCACCAGGATGATGCGGTCCCTCAGGGCCTCATTGCGCGGATTGGCGACGAAGCTCTGGTATTCCGACTCGTTGGTGTGGGCGACCACCACCAGGTCCGCGTGGATCATCGCAAAACGCGACGTCTTGATCGACTGCTCCTGTGACAACGTCAGCAACCCATACAGGAACTCATCCTGGCACTTGAGCATCTCGACGAACTCCATCAGGCCGCGGTTCGCGATATTGAACTCGCCGTCGAAGCGGTAGGCGCGCGGATCCGACTCGGTCCCATACTGACCGACCGTCGCCAGGTCCACCGATCCGACCAGTTCGCTGATATCCTGAGACTTCTCGTCTGAAGGGGTGAAGGTGCCGATGCCCAGCCGCTCCCGCTCCGACAGCAGCACCCGCTCCACCCGCGCGCGCAGCGGGTCGCCGGCCCACTCCTGCTCCAGTCGCCAGCGGCACACGGGACAGAGGTCGCCTTCGACGTGGATGCCGTCCCGCTCCCGGAGGATGCGCCGGACCGACGCCGGCAGCAGGTGCAGCGGTTCCTCGTGCATCGGGCAGCCCTCGATCCCGTACAGCGCCCCGGGCGCCGTGCGGCTGTATGCCTCCAGGCCGCGCTTGAGCAGGGTGACGATCGTGGACTTGCCGCCGCCCACCGGCCCCATCAACAGGAGGATGCGCTTTCGCACCTCCAGCCGCCGCGCGGCCGATGCGAAGTATTCGTAGATCTGCTCCAGTGTGTGCTGCAGCCCAAAGAGGTCGTGTTCGAAAAAAGGGAATGCCCGCTCGCCTTCCTCCCCGGAACTCGGTTCACCCACCGCCCGCAGCGCGGCAAAAAGCCTGGCATGGCTCAGATCCGCCAACGCCGGGGTGCGGCGGCACATGGCGTAGTATTCTGCGAAACCACCCCGCCACGCGAGCGCCGTGGCCTGCTGGCGCTCCTCTTGCAGGCGGTCGGCCAGATCGGCCACCGCGGCGCCGTCGGCCGGCTCCATCGCCATCGAGATCCGCCCCCTCCAGCCCGCATCCGCCGCCCGGCGCAGGGGGCGGCCAATGAAGACGCTGCATGGTATGTCCACGACCGGGGTGGCGAGAACCACCGCGTCGCGGCACCGCGTCCGGCAGGGGATCACCGCGTCCCGTGGCGAAAGGCGCGGCCGCGCGGGGGCGGTACACCCCCCCGGACCGGGCAGGGTATCGACCGAGGAGCGGCTGGGCCGGCGCCCGCAGGAACGGCGGCCAACGGACCGCGGCGAAGGGACGGAGACGGTGTGGAAGGCGGCGGCGATGTGCACCTGACGCGGGCGTTCCGGTACGCGCCCCATCCAGGCGTCTCCCGCCGCGTCGACCGCGGCGGACGAGCCGGCCAGCCGCGCGGGACGCGACGGTCATGAGGGGCGAAGCGAAAGACGCCCGGGGTCCAGCAGGTGCGGCGCGGCGGGACCGGACGAGCGTTTCGCGGCGGTCGCTGCTGCGGGCGGCGGCGGCGCTCGGCCTCACACCAGCCGCGCTGCTGCAGGCCGGCTGCGGCCGGCGCGTCGGCCGGCGCCAGCCCAGCGACGGCCAGCTGCGCCTGCTGGTCGGCGCCGGCCGCCAGGCCAACGGCACCCTCTCCCCGCGTCTGCTGCCCTCCGCCACCTCCCTGGCGGCCGCCTACGCCCGCGCCTTTCCAAAGGATCCGGTGCCGACCGTGCACCTGGCACAGCCGTCGCTGGCGGGTGCGGTACAGGGCATGCTCGCCGGCCGGAACGAGGGCGCGCCGGACGTGCTGGTCGCCGATCCGTCCATCCGCAACCTGCTGTATGCCCCGGCACTGATGCTGGACGTCGGCGCGGGCCTGCGGGCGGCCGATCTCAGCGCGGGCATCTACCCGTCGCTGCTGCGGTTTTGCGCCCCAGGCGGACGCCAGGTCCTGGTGCCGCTCTTCCGCGACCCGCTCGTCGTCTTCTACAACAGCGACGCCCTGGCCCGCGCCGGCGCCAACCCGCCGGCCGACGGCTGGACCCTGACCGACCTGGTGCGCATCTGCCAGGAGGTGCAGTTGCGCCTGGTGGGGCGCGCGGTCCCCCTGGCCGCCGTCACCCGACCGTTCAATCTGGAACTGCTGTGCGCCTTCGTGACGGGATTCGGAGGCCGCATGCTGGCCACCAATCCGAACCCGCGGGGCGCCGGCTTCGTCCCCCGCTTCGCCTCACCGACCGCCCTGAACGGCATCCGGGCCCTCAACGCCCTGCGCGCCTACGAGCCCGCGCTGCCGCCCCCGTCGGCCGTGGCACTGTTCGCGCAGGGCGGCGCGGCCCTGTTGATCGGCCACCACCGCGACATCCCGACCCTTCAGGCGCGGATCGGCGCCAGCTTCGCCTGGGGGGCGGCGCCGCTACCCGTGTTCCCCCACGGCCGCGTGCAGCCGGTCCAGGCCGACGGGGTGGCGGCCGTACCACGGAACCCGGCCAAGCGCGGCATCGCCCTGCGTCTGGCGCTGTTTACCGCCACGCCCGAGGCGCAGTATGCGGTGGCCGCCACCGGCAGCGGGGTGCCCGCCCTGCGCGCGCTGGCCGGCTCCACCCTCTGGCGCCGCTCCGCACCGCACCTGAACAACGACGTCTTTGTGGCCCACCCGGAAGCCGACCTGGTCGTCCCCCCGCCCCTGCACGCCCTGCCGGAGCTCGCCAGCGCCATGGCGGACTTGGGACGCGGCGTACCCGCCGAAATCGCCTTTGGCCAAGCGCAAACGGCCGCGGAACTGACCCTGGCGACCTGGCCGCGCACCTGAGGCGAGCCGGCGGCCGTCTCCCGCCCGTGCGCGCGGGGGCACACCCCAGGCGAACCCGCCGCCGCCAACCGCCTCCGGCGCCCCGTGCTTGGCCCACCCGCCGCCCGGCTGCGTTCCGACCTGCGCTCCATCCGCCGCCGCCCAGCCCAAGAGGGCCGCGGCGACGACTCAACCCCGATCCATCCGCGCGCCAAGCGGGTAACTGCGTCCTTCCAGGGCAAGGGCGGCGCGCGAAAAGGCGTTGCGTGCCGCGGCCGCGGCGGCGCCCGGTTCCACCGCCGGGTCCAGGTGGGAAAGCAGCAGCGTCCGCACGCCGCAGGTTGCCGCAAGTTCGCCCGCCTGCGCCGGGGCCAGCCCGCCGGCCCACTCCTCCTGCAGTTCGTCGCCCGGTCCGTCCGCTTCCGCCAACAACACCTCCACCCCGGCGCACGCCGCCTGGACGGCGGCACTCGGGGCGGTCAGGCCGGTGCAGGCCAGCGCCTCACCCTCCGGCCCCGACCAGCGCAGCGCCGCCCCGGGGCAGGCGTGGTCGGTCGCGGTCCAACCGCAGGACCAGCCGGCCACCTGGATGCGGTCGCCCGGTCCGACGCCCCGCACGTCCAGCACGCCGGGCCAGTGCAGCCGCCGCCAGGCTTCGGCCGGGGACGACAGGGCATACACGACCAGCAGGCCGCGGCGTTCACCGCGCGCCGCCTGGTCGGCCGCCATGCAGCCGATCGCCGCCAGATCGCCGATATGGTCGGGACGCAAATCGGGAAGGACCACCGCCGCCAGGTCCGACGGCTGGGCGAGCGCGTAGCCCAAGCGGCCGGCCACCCCGCTGCCACAGCCAATGAGCACCGCGCCACCGGGCCCGGCCAGCAGGTAGCCCCGCCCAGCCCCACCCGGCGCCGGATACCGACCGTGGCGGCCCAGAACGGTAATCGCGGCGGCCGTCGCCATCGGCGCCCCCCCCACTAAGTCATGCTTGGATT
>DAHWHT010000349.1 GCA_027335515.1 Clostridia bacterium | reverse complement strand
TCGGGGACGCCGTCCCACAGTCCGGTGCGTACCACCCCGGCTACGACCGCGCTCACCCGTAGCGGGGCAGGCACTACCGCCAATGCCTCGGTGATCGCGTCGCCCGCGGCGATGGCGCGCCCGGCCACCGACCCACCCGTTTGCGGCCGGGCACCAGCCGAGCCGTGGCACACCACGATCGAACCCTTCGGCCGAATCATAAGGCTTGCGCACTGGACGCGGCCAGCGGACCCCAACCGCGAATCGAAAACGACTCGCGCGCCCGCTCCGGGTCTTGGGCGGTGTAGACGAGGTGATCGACGCCGCCCAACTCAGAGCACGACCCCGCCGGTGCAGTCCGGCTGCGCCCGTAGGCCGCTCGGCCCTGGCCGTTGGCGGCCAGAGCCTTCCCCTCCACAGGCGTTTAGCGTCTCCGGGGAACTCGCGGCGACGAGCGCCGCGAGGTTCCGCGCCGCGTTCAGGTCTCGGTCGATCTTCGCCCCGCACGCCTCGCACTGGAAGACGCGTTCGCCAAGCGACATGTCTGCCTTAGCGTGGCCGCAGGCCGAGCACTTCTTTGTTGACGGGTAGAAGCGCGGCGCGACGACCAGCCGGGACCTGTACCAGGAGGTCTTGTAGTCCAGCAATCGCCGGAACTGCGACCACCCGACATCCGCGATGTGAGGTGGACCCCGCTCTCAAGGGAGCCGGCAGGGGCACAGTGTGCGCTCAGGCCAGCGTGCGCCTTCGCTGCACCTCCTGTCCGCACCGCCCGTTCGGCGCCACCAGAACGGTGGATGGCCAAGGCGCTCACCGCGCCGGCTTTGCCATGGAACGCGCGGCACTCTCCGCGCAGCTCGTGTGCACAGGAACACGATATCACGTATACTTCGACTGTGAGCGGTAGCAAGCGCTTCCCGGAGGTGCACCCTGTTGGCGTCACGGCAGGAGCCTCGACACAACCTGACGTTGTCGGTTTCACGCGAAGTTTTGGTCGCGGCACGACACCTTGCCGCCGACCGGGGCACAACGCTATCGGCGTTATTCGGCGACCTGATCCACCAGGCGTCCGTCGGTTCCGGTACCAAGGAGGACGCGAGCAGATGGATTCTGGAGCATCTTGACCACCCCTCGGATCTGGGGACCGGCGGCCGCGTCGATGTCACGCGGGCTGAACTGCATGCGCGGCCATAAGATCGCGTTCTGCGACACGAACATTCTTATTTACGGACACGACGCCAGCGCTGGCGCCAAACACGCTGTGGCGGCGCGGCTTTTACGCGAGGTGATCGTCCAGGACCGTTGCCGGTTGAGCCCGCAGGTGCTGCAGGAATTCTACATCAATGTCACACGCAAGATTGCGCGGCCGATGTCGGAAGACGAGGCGGCGGTCGCAGTGAGCAAATATGTTCACTGGGCCACAACCGCCACGGACGCACGCGATGTTCAGTCCGCCATCGTGTTGGCAAGGCAGCGGCGGATGTCGCTGTGGGACGCACTCATCGTCGTTTCCGCGCTCAAGTGTGATGCAGACGTCCTATGGACCGAGGACCTCCAGCATGGGGCGAGCTTTGGAAGCCTACAGGTGCGGAATCCCTTCGTGGATGAATCGCTCGCAAGGGCCGGCGAAAGCGGGCCGGCGTGACGCCCGCGCCGTCCACCGCTACCGACACGCCGCCTTGCGCCTAAGCCGGAATGTGCATGTTGCGTCCTGACCGTCAAGACACTCGGAGGGCGGATCGTAGGCCTTCCCTTCCCTCCTGTTTCCACTGAGATCTGGAGTGGCGTCGCGTTGCGCGGGATCCAGGATGGAGGCGCCTTCCTGTGGGTGGGGGGTTGCGTCCGTGGACTGGGCGTCCCTTGGGGGGCGGCGTCTGATCGGCAGGACCGATTTCGCAGCCGTCAAAGTGCGTAGCGGGGCGGGTGATGGCCGCCTGCGGGAGGGGTTGTCCGGGTGCTGCGCTTTTCAGCCTGTATCGAGATGCTGTTCACCAAGATGCCGCTGATCGAGCGCGTGGACGCGGCGGCGGCGGCCGGCGCCGACGGGGTCGAGTTCTGGGGTGCGTCCGGCAAGGACGTGGGGGCGATCTGCCGCCGGGCGCGCGCGCTCGGCATCGAGGTCGCGACCTTTGCCTGTGGGGCGCCGTTGACGGATCCGCAGCGGGCGGCGGATGCGGAGGCGGTCTTGCGCCAGGCGATCGGCGTGGCGGGTCAGGAGGGCGTGCGGCACCTCATCGTCACCACGGGCAATGTGGTCAAGGGGGTTCCGCTGCAGGCCCAGGAGGCGGCGGTGGTCGCCGGCCTGCGGGCGGTCGCGCCCGCGGCTGAGGCGGCCGGGGTGCGGTTGAATGTGGAGCTGCTCAATACGTTGGTGGACCACCCCGGCTACTTCCTGGACCGCACCGAGACGGCGGTGCGCGTCGTGGATGCCGTCGGATCGCCGGCGGTGCGCATCCTCTATGACATCTACCACATGCAGATCATGGAGGGGAACCTGATCGCCACGCTGCGGCGGCATCTGGACGCCATCGGTTATTTCCACCTCGCGGACGTACCCGGTCGCCACGAGCCCGGCAGCGGTGAGATCCACTACGGCAACGTCGCGGCGGCCATTCGTGATTCGGGCTTTGACGGTTGGGCGGGCATGGAGTTTCGTCCGCGGGAGGGTGCCGAGCAGTCCGGGGCTGCGGTGCGTTCGGCGCTCCAAATCCTGCGCGGCTGACGGCGATCATGGGACGGGGTGGCGCGGGCGATTGTGGGATACGCTGCAGAGGAAGCGGAAGGGGCGATGGGTTGTGGAGTATCGGCATCTGGGTCGCACCGGCCTGCGGGTGAGCCGTCTGTGCCTGGGAACGATGAATTTCGGTCCGCGCACCCAGGAGGCGGACAGCTTCCGCATCATGGATCAGGCCTTGGAGCACGGCATCAACTTTTTTGATACGGCGAACGTGTACGGGGGGCGCAAGGGGGAGGGCGTGACCGAGGCGATCGTTGGCCGCTGGTTGGCCCAGGGCGGCGGGCGGCGTGACAAGGTGGTGCTCGCCACCAAGGTGTATGGGGACATGGGGGACTGGCCCAACCAGTCGCGGCTGTCCGCCCTGCACATCCGCCGCGCCTGCGAGGACAGTCTGCGACGATTGCAGACGGACCACATCGACCTCTACCAGATGCACCACATCGACCGCGCCACCCCCTGGGAAGAGGTCTGGCAGGCGATGGAGCAGCTGTGCCGGGAGGGCAAGGTCCTGTATTGCGGCAGCAGCAACTTCGCCGGCTGGCACATCGCGCAGGCGCAGGAGGCCGCCCGTCCGCGCCACTTCCTCGGGTTGGTCTCCGAGCAGAGCCTGTACAACCTGACGGCGCGCACCGTCGAGTTGGAGGTGCTGCCGGCCTGCGAACACTACGGCCTGGGCGTGCTGCCCTGGAGTCCGTTGGCCGGCGGCCTTTTGGCCGGGGTGCGCGACGTGTCCGGCGAGGGCCGCCGGGCCCAGGCCGCGGTGCAGAATCGGGCGGAGGCCGACCGCGCCCGGCTTTCGTCGTACCACGACCTCTGTGGTGAGTTGGACGCGCGGCCGGCCGACGTCGCCATCGCGTGGCTGCTGCAGCAAAAGGTCGTGACCGCTCCGATCATCGGTCCGCGTACGCTGGAGCAGCTGGACGGCGCGCTACGCAGCTTCGAGATCAAACTGTCGGCGGAGACGCTCGGGCGGATCGACAAGATCTTCCCCGGGCCGGGCAAACCCGCGCCTGAGGCCTACGCCTGGTAGGGGGCAGGCGTCGCGACGGGGGGCGGCCGGTCCGCCCTCCGTCCCCTTGCCGTTGTCCTTCTGGCCTTCGGCCCTCGGCCTCCGCGATGGATCAACTGAGGAACTGGTGCAGGGCGGCCGCCGCGACCGAGTTGGCCTTGGCGTGCGCCACGAGGGCCTCCGCCAGGGCGCCGATCCAGGCGTCCAGACCCATGGGCTCGGACTTGAGGGCGATGCCTCCGACCAAGTGGGTGCGCTCGGCCCGCACGTCCGCCCCGCCGTGGGCGGCCAGGTGGAAGCGCCAGTCACCCAGCGACAGGGTGATGTCCGTCACGGGATGGTCGCGTCGCAACAGGCCGCCGGCCCGCCGGACCTCGACCCCGCCGAGCAGCGCCGTCTCCAGCTTGCCCGCCAGCACCTCCAGGAAGGTGCGGTTGTCCGTGGCGTCCGCGCGCAGGGACGCCGCCAGGAGATCGAAGTCTGGTGCCTCGGCCATCTTTGTTTCCGCCTCCCGCTGCGTCGTATCCGCCGTGATCCAACGCCCGCGGCGTTCCGCGGCCGAAACGGTCGGATGGGGCGGCGATGCGCTTGGATCCTCTGCATGGCAGTATAGAGGCTGGCGGTGAACGCCGCGAGGGGGTGGCGCGGATGCCGTGGTGGTCGAGCGGTTCAGGACCGGGCCCCGTCCCAGATCCGGCTGCGGAGCGACGGCAGCGGCAGCAGGAGATCGAGCGTCAGGAACGGGACCAGGACCTCTTGGAGCGGGGCCAGTTGCCGGGTGCGGCGGCGGCCCGGTTGGCGGAGATCGGCAGTGGCCAGGGAAAACTTTCCTTCACATCCGACCTGGCGGCCGACGAGGCGGGGCTGCTGCGTCGGCACGGTCTGGCGCCGCTGTGCCTGGTGGGCGGCAGCGCGATGTACCACGTCGGGATCGCCTACGCCTCCAGTTGGCATGACACCGAGGTTGCCCAGTTGAGCGCCGCATACAATGAGGCCACGCGCCTCGCCGTGGGGCGCCTGCGCCAGGAGGCCGTCGCGCTCGGCGCCCACGGGGTGGTCGGGGTGCGCTACGCCCTGGTCCGACACGAGTGGGCGGACCGCACCGTCGAGGTGACCCTGGTGGGAACCGCGGTGCGCCAAGAGGGTGCGGCGCCTGCCCTGCCCTGGTTGTCTGACCTTTCGGGCCAGGAGTGGTGGGCCCTGTGGCGGGCGGGTTACGAGCCGGTGGCCCTGGCCTATGGCCATTGCACCTGGTTTGTCCTGACGACGCAGATGGACGAGTGGAACGAGCAGAGTTCGATCAATCAGGAATTGGGGCATTTCAGCGACGCCCTCGGCCAGTGTCGCACCCGCGCCTCCATGCACCTCAAACAGATCGCGCGGGAGTCCGGGGCCAGCGGCGTCGTCGGTGTGCATATGTCGCGCCGCATTGATGAGGTGCGGCTGACGGGCAGCGACGACAATCCGGCCTACGAGCGGGAACACCATAACGTGGTGCTGAGCATGATCGGTACCGCGATTCGTCCGCGCGCCGGGGCGGCCCCGCGGGTTCCGGAAACGCGCCTGGTGCTCTCGCTGCGGGCAGGCCGCCTGGAGGCGGCGGAGACCGCGGCTGAGGCGGCGTTCTCCTGAACGCGCCCAAAGCGGTGCAACCACTGGATCAGAGGGGGAAGGCACGTGCAGGGTGATGAGGACAAGAAGGCGGAACAGGCCGAGTTTGCGACGCTGCCGGCGCACGCCAAGGAGCGTCTGGTCGAGATGCGGGGCGCCGCCGAAGGGCGGAAGTTGTTCACCTCTGATCTGTCGACCAGCGAGTTCCTGCTCGTGAAGGAGGCCGGATTCGATCCGGTCGGCCTCGTCGTTGGCAGTTCCATCTACCACATCGGTTACCAGCGGGCCGCCTGGAGCCAGAACCAGGAGATGACCGTTCTCAGCCAGGCGATGTACCACGCGCGCGAACTGGCCATGACTCGCATGGAGGAAGAGGCCGAGGCCCTGGGCGCCGACGGAGTGGTCGGGGTGCGGCTGGAGGTCAGTCACAAGGAGTGGGGTGCGCACATCGCCGAGTTCGTGGCGATTGGCACGGCGGTCGTACACCGCAACGACCCTTCGCGTTTCCGCAACAAGCACAACCGGCCGTTCACCTCGGACCTGTCGGGTCAGGACTTCTATGTCCTTTTGCGCTCCGGCTACCGCCCCCTCGGCCTGGTGATGGGCAGTTGCGTGTACCACGTCGCCCAGCAGGGCGTGGCCGGCATGCTGCAGACCCTGGGCCGCAACGCCGAGATGGTCCAATACACCCAGGCCCTCTATGACAGCCGCGAACTCGCCATGGAGCGCATGCAAAAGGAGGCCGAGGCCCTGGACGCCAAGGGCGTGGTTGGGGCGGACGTTCACGAAAACAGCCACACCTGGGGCGCCCACATCATCGAGTTCTTTGCGGTGGGCACGGCGGTTGAGGAGATCGCCGCGGACCACGTGATTGAGCCGCCGACCCTGGTGCTGCCCCTCACGGACTGAGGCGGCTGGCCTGCGCCGCGCGGTCGGCGAGGTGGGCGGTCAACGCGTCGGCCGGTAGCGGCCGGCACAGCAGGTAACCCTGCAGGTAGTCGCAGCCGTCGCGGCGCAGGCGGTCCACCTGCGCCGCGTTTTCCACGCCCTCGGCGACCACGCTCAGGTTGAGGCCGTGGGCCAGCGCGATGACCGCCCCGGCCACCGGGCACCGATCGCCTTGGTTGCGGACCTGGGCGAGGAACGAGCGGTCGATCTTCAGCGCGTCCACGGTGAACTGCTGCAGGTAGCTCAGGGAGGAGTAGCCGGTGCCAAAGTCGTCGATCGCCAGGTGCACCCCCTTGGCCTTGAGGGCGCGCAGCACCTGCCCCGGTCGACTGCGGGTATCCATGACCATGCCCTCGGTCAGTTCCAGCGTCAGGCGGTGTGGCGCCAGGCCGGTGTCGGCGAGGATTTCGGTGATCTGGGCCACGAGGTCCTGACCACGCAGTTGGCGCGCCGACAGGTTGACGGACACGTCGAGTTGGCCCATGCCGGCGCGTTCCCAGGTGACCGCCTGGGCACAGGCGGTGCGCAGCACCCAGGCGCCGATGGGGGCGATCATTCCCGTATCCTCCGCCAGACCGATGAAGGCCGTCGGCGGCAGCAGGCCACGTTCGGGATGCTGCCAGCGCAACAGGGCCTCGACCCCGGTGATGCCCGGTGGGTCGAGGCGGAAGATCGGTTGGTAGTGCAAGACCAGTTCCCCGCGCTCCAGCACCCGGCGCAGCCCGCGCTCCACGTCCAGATGCGCGGAGGCGCGGCTGGTGATCGCCGGGTTGTAGAAGGCGTGGCCCGCGTGATACTCCTTGGCGCGGTGCAGGGCGGATTCGGCGTTGCGCACCAGCGTGTCGACGTTGGAGCCATCCGCCGGAAACAGGCTGGAGCCGATGGTGACCGTGGCAAACAACTCGCGGTCGTCCACGGTAATGGGTTGGCCGATGTCGCGCCGCAGGCGCTCGGCCAGGCGCAGCACGTCGCGGAAGTGCTCGATTCCCACCGCGATCAGGGCGAACTCATCGCCGGCCAGGCGGCAGACGCTGTCCTGCTCGCGCACGCAGGCAGAGAGCCGGTGCGCGATCGTTCGCAGCACCTCGTCGCCGGCCGCGTGGCCCAGGCCGTCGTTGACCATCTTGAAGCGGTCGATATCCAGTACCAGGATCGCCAGTTGGGTGCCCTGGCGCCGGGCCGTGGCCAGGGCGCGCCCCAGGCGATCGGAAAACAGCAGTCGGTTGGCGAGTCCGGTGAGGGGATCGTAGTAGGCGACGCGGCGCACCGTTTCGGCCACGCGCTCGGACTCGCTGATGTCGGTGGCCAGGGCGATCACCCCGATCGGGGCGCCGTCGCCGTCGCGGTAGGGCAGTTTGTCCACACGCAGGGTCAGCGCGTGGACCCCATCCCCGGGTAGCGTCAGGGCCAATCCGCGTTTCGGTTGTCCGCTGTCTAGGACCTCGAGGTCCTCCAGTTGGTCGTGTTGGGCCTGGTCGGCCCCGAGGACATCCTGTGCCATCCGGCCTTCGATCTGGTCGGCCGGGCGCCCGAAGGCGGCTGCGGCTGCGGGGTTGACGCGCAAGTAGCGATTGTGCCGATCCTTGAACCAGATCAGCGTTGGCACGGCGTCAAAGATTGCCTGATACTCGGCGCCCATCCGCCCCAGGGTCCGCTCCGCGGCCTGACGCGCGTCGTCCGGGACCAGGGCGACCACCAGGCTGTCGTCGTGCTGGCGCAGGCAGCAGGCCTGCACCGCGCGGGGCGTGCCGTCCGCGCGGATGGCAAACCGCGTCTCGGTCTCCTGGCGCAGCGGCCCCCCCGGGATCACCTCCGTCAGCGCGTGCCCCCTCAGGGCGTCCGATGGCTGCGCGAGCAGCGATGCGGCCGCGTCGTTGGCGGCCTGGATGCACC
>DAHWHT010000332.1 GCA_027335515.1 Clostridia bacterium | reverse complement strand
GCTGCCGGCCTGGGTCCAGACCCTGTCGGCGATGCACTGGAACTTCTATCCCATGCCCAACTGGCCCGTGCGCCCGGCCACATTTGCCAACTCGGATTTCTGGGCCATCAGCGCCTCTGCCAAGCATCCCCAGGCCTGCTGGGAGGTGCTGCGCGAACTGTGTGTGGCGCCGACCTACCAGCGCACCCTGATGAAGGCCATTCTCTTTC
This sequence comes from Clostridia bacterium, assembly GCA_027335515.1. Next base: position 9,055 of record DAHWHT010000332.1, on the reverse strand, counting down.
CCCCCGCGCTCAAGTCGCTTTGGCCGGACTGGCCCACGGTGGTCCGCTCCGTCGCGCCGCCCCTGGCCCACAAGAACCTGGAGGTGTTCGCCCAGTACGTGCTGCATAATCAGGCCTATCCCAGCGGCGTCTTCCGTTACGCGGATCCGCAGGCCTGGGGGCTGTATGGGACGGCGGCGGGGCAGATGGCGGCCGGCCGCGTCGGGGTGCGCCAGGGGCTGCGGTCGGCCGCGCAGCAGATCAATGCCCTGGAAAAGCAGTGGGCCGGGACGCCGGCGCCCAATCTGAAGGCCGAAGAGGCGGCGCGGCGCCGAGCCGCCCAGCGGTTGGCGGGCATGTTCGCGGTCCGAGGCTGAGCGGCCCCGCGCCGGGGTGTCCGCCGAGGTCGCGGCGCGACGCAGGGCCGATTCGGCGGGCGCCGCCCTGGGCGGGTGGGCGTGGGTGCCGGATGCGGCTCGCCGCGGGAGGGGTTCCATACGCCGGCCGGAATACACAAGTGCCACAACAGCGCGGCCCGTGGACGGGCGGGTCGTATCGGGGTGTCGTCATGGATGAAGCTGGGTCGGTGCCGCACTACGAGCGCCTGCGCCGCGCCCTTCTGGCCGGGATTGAGTCCGGCCGGTGGGCCGTCGGCGGGTCGCTGCCGACGGAGAGTGAACTGGCGGATGCCTTTGCCGTGAGTCGGATCACCGTGCGCCGCGCCCTGCAAGAACTGCGCAACGCCGGTGTGGTGGAAACGTCGCGTGGACGGCGCACCCGCGTGGTGCGCGAGGCGCCGCGGCGAGCGGCCGCGCTGGACGGGGTTGCGGGCATCCGCGTGGTGACGCTTTCGGTACCGTGGCTGGCGAGCGAAAACATCCTGGCCATGATGCGCGGGGCCGAAGGGATCCTGCGCCCCGCGGGTTGGACGGCGGTCGTCACCTGCACGGACAACGACCCGGAGCGCGAGGCGAGCCAGGTGTGTCACGCACAGCGGATCGGGGTCGCGGGGCTGATCGTCTACCCTGCGCAGGGATGGGCCAACCGCGCCGTATTCGGCGCCATGGCGGGGCGGCGGTTCCCGCTGGTGTATGTGGGCCGTTACCATCCCGAAGTCGGGGCGGACCGCGTGGTGGTCGACAATGTCGCCGCGGCGCAGGCTGCGGTGGCGCACCTGCTGGAGCGCGGCCACCGCCGGGTCGCCTTCATCAACGGTGAGGAGCGCGAGGTGTCCGCCGTGGCCGACCGGTTGCGCGGCTACTGTGCGGCGCACGAGCGGGCGGGACTGCCGGTCGACTTCGGCCGGGTGCTGATGGATGTCTTTGCGCGCGACGTGCCACAGAGCGTTTCTTCCGAACGGATCGCCCGCCTTTGGGACGGCGACCCGCCGACGGCCGCGCTGGTGGTGAATACTCCTTCTGCCGTGATGTTTCGTCACCACCTGCGGGCGTTGGGCCTGGCGTGCGACCTGGCCGCGTTCAGCGCGGGGACGGACGGATCCCACCTGGACGGTTGCGTGCAGGTGGAGGTACCGGCGGAGCGCATGGGCCGGGAGGCGGCGATCCTGATGCTGCGCCGCCTGCAGGGGGACTGGGCGGACTGGCCGTGCGCCCGCGTCCTGCCGGTGAACCTGCGCGCGTCCGGAGCGGATGCGGTGTGCGCGGTGCCGTCGCTGGCGGTGGGCGGCGACGGCGGATTCGGATGACCGCGGGCCAACGCCTGCGGGGGGGTTGGCGCAGCGAAACGGGGGGTTGACGGTGGCGGGCGGGGCGTCGCTGCGGATCGGGCTGGTCGGGGTGGGCGGCATCGCCGCTCAGCACTTCAAGTGGTTGGCGGCCGAGGATGGGGTCCAGGTCGTCGGCGTCACCGATGTGGATGACGCGCGGCTGCAGGAGCGGGGCGCGCAGTGGGGGGTCAGCGTCTATTCGGAACTGGATTCGCTACTGGCGCAGGTGGACGCCGTGTTTGTCTGTACCCCGCCGGCGCACCACCGGGATCCGACCGTGCGGGCGGCGGACGCCGGGGTCCACGTCTTTTGTGAAAAGCCCATGGCCCTTGCGCTGGAGGATGCCGATGCGATGGCGGCGGCCTGCCGCAAGGCGGGGGTCGTGCTGCAGATCGGGACCAATTTTCACTTCCATGCGGCCTATCGGGCCATGTGGCAGCTCTGGCACGACGGTACCCTGGGGGAGCTCGCGAGTTGCTGGATGCGGAGCACGCACGTCTTTCCGGCGCACGGCTGGGAGCAGCGCCGGCTTCAGGGTCACTGGCGGATGCGACCGGAGGATTCCGGCGGCCGGTTGTTCGAACAGATCCACATCGTGAATTGGCTGCACTGGATCGGCGGACCGGTGCGCAGCGTCTTTGGCCGCGCCCTCTCCGTCGCCGAGGACCTGCCGGTCGACGATCTGGATATTGCGGTCCTCCAGTTCGAACGTGGGGTCGGCGTCGCCGAGTTGGCGATGGTTCCGGCCGCCATCGCGGATGCCGCGACCGGCATCATCGGTACGCGTGGGGCGGTGGCTCTGCGGGGGGGCCAACTGTGGTTGCGGCGCAGCGGTGAGACCCGGGACGAAGAGGTGGCCCCCGCGCCGGTTGTCTCGCGCCAGCGCCACTTTCTGGATTGCATTCGTCTGGGCCGGCAGCCGGAGAACGACGCCGCAGACGGGCGGATGAGCCTGGCGACCTGCTTGGCCTTCATGCGTTCCGCCCGCGAGGGCCGCGTGGTCGCGCTGCGGGAACTGGAGTCCGAAGGGGCATGAGGACCGCCTGGGGCAGGGGTGTCCGTTCCCCCTCCGGGTGCGGCCGCGGATCCGCGTCCCGCAATCCGCAGGAGGAACCCCCGGCGGGGTAACGAAGGCGGAGTGGTCGCTGTTATAACACAGCGCGGGGCCTTCGCGCACCGGGCGGGGGTTGCGCTGGAGGGGGTACGCGGTTGGCCGAGGGCAGGGTGCGGGTGGCGTTCATCGGGTGTGGGGGCAATGCCCGGGGGCATGTGCAGTCGGTCCTGCAGGTTCCGGAGGCGGAGGTCGTCGCGCTGTGCGACGTGCGGGCCGAGTCGATCGAGCAGGTGGCACAGCGGTTGCCCCAGGTCCAAGATCTGCCGCGCTTCACCGACTACCGGGCGATGATCGATCAGGTCCATCCGGATGCGGTAATCATCTCCATCCCCCACACCCTGCATTATGAGGTTGCCGCGTACGCGATCGAGCACGGCGCGCACGTCCAGGTGGAAAAGCCGATGGCCTGTTCCACCGACGAGGCGCGGCGGTTGCTGGCGGCCCGCGACCGCTGGGGCAAGGTGCTCCTGGTCGGTTACCAACGCCACTACCAGGCCGGCTACCGCTGGGTGCGCGACGCCGTCACCTCCGATCGCTACGGCCCGGTGCATTTTGTGGAGGCCTGGCAGGCGCAGGATTGGAAGGGAGCCGGCTGGCGCGGGGTGCCGTCCCTGTCCGGCGGTGGTCAACTCAACGACTCGGGCAGTCACCTCGTCGATATGGTCCTTTGGACGACGGGCCTGACGCCGCGGGAGGTGTTTGCCTTCGCCGACAACCGCGGCCGAGAGGTGGACGTGCTGTCGGCCATCACCTTCCGCTGCGAGGGCGGGGCGATCGGCAACATCTCCATCATCGGGGAGCACCCGCGCGGCCTCGCCGAAGGCCTGCAGGTCTGGTGCCGGGATGCGCGCATCTTTGTCGACACGGGCGTTCACCTCCAGACCAAGGGTGGCCAGCCGCAACCGGTTCCCGCCGACGAGTTGGTGGACTTTCCCTCCAACAAGGACGCCAACTTCGTGCGTGCCATCCTCGGGCGCGAGACGGTTCAGGTTCCCGGTGAGTGCGGCCTGGCGGTGGCCGGCTTCACCGAGGCGGTCTATGCCTCGGTGAAAAGTGGGCAGTTGGCGCGGGTCGGTGCTTGAGCCTGCGCGGCGCGGACCATTGCGACCGGCCGCAGGCGGGTCGGGACCGCGCTGGGGCCGGAGCGTCTGCGCTGCGGCAGCGGCAGCGGAGAAAGGGAGCCGGCCGCGTTGCGGGCCCGAGAGGTTCCCTGGTGGCGGCAACGGCACGGTGCGCACGCCGGCCCCTGGGCGGCCCGGGTGATCGGCAGCGGATGCGGTGGGGAAGGGCCGCGGTTGGCGGGGTCTGCCGAAAACCCTGAGGGGGGCCGGACAGGCCGCCGGAGGCCCGACAACGGGGGGCCGCGCAACCGAGCGGATTCTGCGACGGGCGCAGGCCGTGTGGGGATGCCCTCCGGTCTCGACGCGAGTCCCGGCGGGCGCGGTGCCTTGCCGCGTGCGCCCGAGTCCGCCTGTTGCCTACGGCCCCGTGGAGGGGCAAGTTCAAGGCCGAAAGGGGCGAAGGCCTGGTCGGGCGGACGTGTGGAAGACCGAGGGATCGGTCGGTACACATTTTTCCAACCAGGCGGTCAGCATGAACGTGGTCGTATTGTGTACCGACAGCTTGCGGGCGGACCACCTGGGCTGCTACGGCAACCCCTGGATCCGGACCCCCAACTTCGATCGGCTGGCGTCGGAGGGTTCTCTTTTCCTCCACAACTTTAGCGAGAACCTGCCGACCATGCCTACCCGCACCGCCTGGTGGACCGGGCGCTACCAGTTTCCCTGGCGCGGCTGGCAGCCGTTCGAGAACTACGACTATCTGTTGGCGGAGGTGCTCTGGGACCGGGGGTTCAGTTCGGCGCTCGTCACCGACACCTACCACATGCACAAGCCGGTATACAATTGCGGCCGCGGCTTTGACACCGTCCGCTGGATCCGCGGTCAGGAATACGATCCGTGGATTGTTGACCCGGCGGTCAAGGTCGAACTGGGTCCCCTGCACCGCCTCAAGGGGGATGGCAGCGACCGGCAGTGGCAGTCGCGCTTCGAGCAGTATCTGCGCAACCGCACCGCCTGGGAGCGCGACGAGGAGCGGACGCCGACGGCGCAGGTGGCCAAGGCGGCGGTGGGGTGGCTGGAGCAGCAGGTGCGCGACCGGGGTCAGAAGGACCGGCTCTTTTTGTGGGTCGACTTCTTCGATCCGCACGAGCCGTGGGACCCGCCCGAGCCCTACCGGTCGATGTATGACGCGTCCTATCGCGGCCAGGTGCTGATCGATCCCATCCCCGGGTTGGTCGAGGGTTATATGACCCCGGCCGAGGTGGCGCACACCATGGCGCTCTACGCCGGCGAGGTGACGATGGTCGACCGCTGGGCCGGTGTGGTCCTGGACACGATTCGCGCCCTGGGCCTTTGGGACGACACGCTGGTGATGCACGTCTCGGATCACGGCGAGCCGTTTGGCGAACACGGCATCATTCGCAAGGCCCGCCCCTGGAACTACGAAGAGTTGGTGCACGTGCCCTGGATCCTGCGCCTCCCCGGAGGGGTGGGCGCCGGGCGGCGCATCCCGGCGCTGGTGCAGACGGTGGACCTGATGCCAACCGTCCTGGATGCCCTTGGCATTCAGGGCCCGTTGACGCTGCCCTACCAGGCGCCGGCGCGAACCATGTTCCCGCAGGACGTGGTGGCGGGCCGCCGCGAGGCGGACCTGACCGGCAAGAGCCTCATGCCGCTGTTGCGCGGCGAGGCCGATGCGGTGCGCAGTGGTGCGGTGACGGCCCACCACGGGCGACAGTGGAGTCTGCGCACGGCGACCCACAGCCTGCTGCTGCCGATCGATGGCAGCGGTGGCCCGGAGCTGTATGACCGGGTGGCGGATCCGGGGGAGCAGGTCAACCGCGTCGAGGCCGATCCCGACCGGGCGCGGGCAATGGAACTTGAGTTGCGGCGGTTCGTGGACGACCTCGAGCGGCGGCGTTAGGGCGCGCGGTGGCCGCAACAACGGGTGAGTGGGAGGTGGCGGGCGGATGGCGGGGCGGCCGAACATCCTGATTTTGATGACCGATGAGCATTCGCCCCAGTGGAGTGGTCCGTACGGGAACCGCCGGATCCACACCCCGGCGCTGGACCGACTGGCGGCGGCCGGGGTGACGATGGACAACGCCTATTGCAACTCGCCGCTGTGCGTACCGTCGCGTATGTCGTTTATGACGGGCCGCTACGTGTACCGGGTCGGAGCCTGGGACAACGGTGCGGTTCTGCCCAGCGACGCGGTCACCTGGGCGCATCGCTTCGCCGCGGCGGGATACGAGACGGCGCTGTCCGGTAAGATGCATTTTCAGGGATTGGACCAGTGGCACGGCTTCCAGCATCGCCTGGTGTCCGAGATTCACGGCGCCGGGGCTTTGGGCGCACTGCCGCCGTGGCGTGCGCCCCAGGGGACCACGGACCCGGTGCGGGGTGGAAGCGGGGGCGGGCCCCGTCAGCGCATCCTGGGCGCGGGGCCGGGCCGCGGCACGGGCGTCGCCTACGACGAGGCGGTGCGGGACGCCGCCGTCGCGTTCCTGCGCGAGCGTCCGGCCGGTTCGGGCGCGCCGCCCTTTGCCCTCTGCGCCTCGTTCATCTCGCCCCACTTTCCGCTGCTGGCCCCGCAGGCGGACTTCGACCGCTACTGGCCGGACGTGCCCATGCCGGAACTGCCGCGCGGCGGTCATCCCTTCCACGGTCGTCTGCTGGACCACTTCGACCTGCGCGACCTGACTTCGGACCAGGTGCGTCGGGCCCGTGCCGCCTACTTCGGCCTGGTCACCTTCGTTGACCGCCTGATCGGCGACGTGCTCGATGCCCTGGAGGCGGCCGGTCTGGCGGAGGACACCCTCGTCGTCTACACGGCGGACCACGGCGAACTGCTCGGCGAACACGACCTCTGGTGGAAGTGTTGCTTCTATGAGCACGCGGTGCGGGTGCCGCTGCTCCTGCGCTGGCCTGGCCGCCTGCCGGCCGGGGAGCGCCGGGCGCAGGTGTGTTCATTGGTGGATCTGGTGCCGACCCTGCTGACCTACGCCAACCTGCCCGCGGGTGGGCCCGGCGATCCGGCCGGTCCCCTGGACGGGGACCCGCTGGTCGACGTGCTCACGCCGACCGCGGCGGGAAGCGCCGCGGCCTGGAAGGACGAGGCCATGTCCGAGTACCATGCGCACGCCTCGGCCCATCCGATGCGCATGCTGCGGCGCGGGCGTTTCAAGTTGAACTACGTCCTTGACGAGCCGTGTGAGCTCTATGACCTGGACGAGGACCCCGGCGAGACGCGGAACCTTGCGGACTTAGAAGCGTATGCCTCGGTGCGGGAGCAGTTGACGCGGCGGCTGCTGGCGGGCTGGCCGGCGCGCCGTCTGGAGCGGCGTCAGCGCGACGAGCGTCGCGCGCGCCCCCTGCTCGGGGCGGGGCGCGCCCGGTCGTCGGACGGCCGCGGCGCGTCGGCCGGGCGCGGGTGAAGCGGAGGGGGGCTTGGGGTTGGCAGAGACGCAGGGGCGCAGGCCCAACCTGCTGTTTGTGTTCGCAGATCAGTTGCGCGCCGATGCGGTGGGCTGCGCCGGGAATCCCGATGTGCGCACGCCGCAGCTGGACGCGCTGGCGGCGCAGGGCATGTATTTCACCCATGCCGTGGCCAATTGCCCCGTGTGCACGCCTTCGCGGGGCACCATCCTGACCGGCCGCTACCCCCTGGCGCACGGTGCGACGAGCAACGACCTGCCGCTGGGGGCCTCCGAGCGGACGTTTGGCCACCTGCTTGGCGAGGCCGGTTGGCGCACGGGCTACATCGGTAAGTGGCACCTGGACGGCATCCCCCGCGACCGCTTCACGCCTCCTGGACCGCGGCGGCGTGGGTTTGAGTTCTGGGCGGCCTGGAACTGCAGCCACGCCTACTTCCGCGGCCGCTACTTCGCGGACGCGCCGGAGGCCGTCGCGATCGACGGCTATGAGCCGGACGGCCAGACGGACCTCGCCCTGCGCTTCATTCGCGAGCGGCGGGCAGAACCGTGGGCGCTCTTTTTGTCCTTCGGGCCCCCGCACAACCCCTATCCGCAGGTGCCGGATGCGTACAAGGAGATGTATGACCCGGAGCGGCTGACGCTGCGCGGCAACGTGGTGAACGCCGACCGCCGGACGGTCGCCGACTACTACGCGGCGATCACGGCTTTGGACGACAATCTGGGACGCCTGCTGCGTCTGCTCGACGAACTCGACCTGGCGCAGGACACCATCGTCGTCTACACCTCGGACCACGGCGACATGCTGTTTTCCCACGGCATGAAGGAGAAGCAGAAGCCGTTTGAGGAGTCGATCCGGGTGCCGCTCGCCGTGCGCTATCCAAGGGCCGTGCCGGCGGGCCGGCGTTCCGACGCACTGATCTCCACCGTCGATTTGTTGCCGACCCTGCTCGGGTTGGTCGAGGTGCCGGTGCCACCAAACGTTCAGGGTACCGATCTGTCGGCGCACCTGCGGGGCCGTCCCTGCACGTTGCCGGAATCCGCCTTCCTGCTCAACCCGATCCCTGTGGACAACCCGGCGGATGTCGGTCAGGGGGAGTGGCGCGGGGTGCGCACCGCCCGCCACACGTACGCCGCCGGCCTCGCCGGTCCGTGGGTGCTGTATGACGACGTGGAAGACCCCCTGCAGCAGCACAACCTGGTTTCGGATCCGGAGCACGCGGACGTACGCGAGCGCCTGCAGGCGACGCTGGCCGACTGGTTGCAGCGCACGGGTGACGGCTTTTTGCCGTGGCCGGACCACGTCCGCACCTGCGGTCTGACGGAACTTTGGAACGAGCGCGAGCGGGCGATGCACCCGAAAGAGCCACGTCTGGTGGATGCCTGAGGCGCCATCCCCACGTCCGCCGCGGCACGGCGAGGGGCAGGTGCGCTGCGAGGCGGTGCGCGGGTGGTTGCGCCCTTAGGCGCAATACGGTTCGATTAGAGTGCTTTGTGTAGCACGAGTGAGCGGCAGAGAGCGCGGCGGCATTTAGGCCTCGTAGAGTGAGCGCTGAGGCAGCATATGGGGGCAGGGTCGGCTGGACAGCCCGATTTCCGATTGAGATGCTATGCGTATGGATAATCCCACACGACGGTCGCCGCATCCCGCATCGGACATCCGCGATGCCCTGTCTTTGCGAGCATTGGAGCACGTGTTTCCGCGCGCGGTGGTCGACGAGGTCATCGCGGCCTGTGGATG
>DAHWHT010000307.1 GCA_027335515.1 Clostridia bacterium | reverse complement strand
CTACCCCGCACAACGCTGCCCTTTCCCGCGCCTCCGCGGGCTGACACTGCCCCTGCCACCGGGGACCTGAGCAGTTACGCCTAGAAATGACTATAATCTCGTCAGCAGTTGGCTACCCCTCCGCCCCGAAGGGGCTGCCGGTGCCGATCGCCAGGGCCGCGGTCAACGGCTTGAGCACGGCGACCCGCCAGGGGATGCGGCTGCGGCGCTGCAGCACCGCCTCCATCACCTCGGGGATCCCGTGGCCGCGCAGCGATCGGTCCCCGTAGCGAATGGCCAGGCCGCTGACCAGGGCGCCGAAGACGACCAGAAGGATCGTCGCGGGGGAGGCCGCCCACGCCGCGGCGTGGGGCTCGGCGTAGCGCAGAGACCAGCGGTGGTAGTACGCGAGGTTGGCGACCAGGGCGATCAGTGAGAACAGCACCACGGCGGCGCCGATACCGAGCAGTCCCGTTGCGGCCGCCAGCGGCGTCAGCAGTTCGAGGCGCACCTTGCGGCCGGCAATCTCGCGGGGACGCTGAATCCAGCGCATACGTCACGGCTCCTTGGGGCGTCTTGGCTGGGCGGCGGCCGCTGGCACCTGGCCGCTGCGACCCGCTGTGGGGGCCTGCGGGAAGTATATCGCAACACGATATACATGGGAAGGAGGGTTGGGTCGGGGGAGCGCCGCACGATGGTGGTGGTTCGGTGGGCCGCCCCGGGGGGCGGCGGAGTTGGGCGTGCGGAGGTTCACGCTCGGATTGGGCAACGGACCCTCCAGGCCTTCGTCCCGCCCAGCGTCACCGAGGACAACCCGGCCTTGATACACCTGGCCGATCCCGGATCCGTCCGGCGCCCGGCGTCACCCTCGATACCTTCCCGTCCCAGGAAGGACTCCAAACTCTTACAACGAACGCGGGTGCCGAAACATGGACGGCGGAATGCATGGCGGAACGTACCCTTGAACATGGAGTTAGGGACGGTCGGCGCAAGCGGACGGGGTGCGGGCACAGGCGGCTTGCGTTCACCGTCCCGGGGCCAAGGTCTCGAACGAGGGGGCCGCAGTGTGCCTGGCAAGCCCTCGCAACCGGTGCGCCTGGTCGAGCGGCGGGCCGCCGCCGGGCACCGGCCGCCGTCTCCAGCCCGGGCCTTCCCATGCGCCGCGGCTGGATTCCACTTTGCGGCCACCCCGGCGTTCGGCGCGGATGCCGCCCTCATCCAGGGACGGATGCTTGAAGTGCTACCCGAACCCGCCTGGGCAGCCCCCACCCCGCTGGAGCGAAGCCAATGGGCCGGCGCGGGCCGACCGGGCGCACGATGGCCGGCCGGCGCAGCGGTGCGCGCGCCGCCGCCCGCAACGCCTCACGGCACGAGATCGACCGCGCCCAGGCCCGTTGGGACGACCTTGGACGCGTCGGCCGGCCCGCCCGCGGCATTTGGCAGGTGGGTAAGGGCATGCGGCGACCGTCCACGGATGCGGCCCGACCAGGAACCGTACTCGGATGGAGGCGTGGGTCATGGGACTCGGACAGGCGCGGCTGCGCATCCTGGGGCTCGCGGTGGTTGCCACCCTGGTATCTGGCTGCGGCAAGGCTTCGGTCTCTTCGACGTCGCGTGCCTCCGCTTCGGCGCCGTCCTCGTCCGCCGCCCCTGCCAAGACCAAGGGGGCGACGAAGGCGGCCAGCGCCAGCGTGCCGGAACTCGCCTTGGGCGCGATGACCGCCGCACCTGCGGTCTCCGCCTTCAAGGGCAGTTGCACCGGCATCGGCTTTCCGAGTGGCGGCCAGGGGAGCTTCGCCACTCCGGTCAGCGCCGGGGGCCACGCCTACGTGGAGTCCACCACCTTCAACATCGGGTACACCCCTAAGGCCTTCTACTACTGCGCCCGCGTTCGGACGCCGGTGATCACCGCGTCGGCCACGGGAGCGGGGGCCGCCACGTGGACGGGGGACGACATGGAGTTCTGGTTGGCCCCCACGGACAATCGGGGTCAAGTCCGCGCCAAGGACACCTACCAGTTGCTCTTCAACCCCGCCGGCGGCTGGAACAACACGCAGGGTACCGGAGACGCTGCCAATCCCTTCAACTTCAAGTGGGCTTCCCATACTCAGTTCAAGCTGTCGGTGGACGGTAAGCTCAACGGCGCTTACGGCAGCGCCAAGGGATGGTCCGTGCTTGCCTCGGTACCGTGGGTGAATCTCGGGCTGACCGGCGCCCCGAAGCCCGGCGCGGTCATGGGCTTCAACACCGGTGGGTGCATCGGCGCCACCTGCGCGTCCCAGACGGATTGGCTGCCGGGCGTCAACGGGAGCAACTGGCACACGCCGGCGTTGTGGGGCAAGCTCAAGGTGAAGTGATTCGGCGAAGGCGCCACCTCTGGGCGCGCGATCCAGGTCGCGTGGGGAACAAAAAGGGGCTGCCGCCGCCTTGGGGCCGGGCAGCCCCCCCGTGCGATCCGGTGTCGCGCCGGATGATCCGCGGCGCCAGGGCATCGGTGCGGCTTTGACCGACGGGGGCCGGCGCGTGCCGCGCCTACCGCTGGTCCCATTGCCCGTCTGCGAACTGATGCGCATGGAGGTCGGCATACCGCGGACACCCAGCCAACAACGCCTCGTGGCTGCCGTCGCCGACGATGCCGCCGGCGTCCAGGACCACAATCCGCGGGAAGTCCACCACCGAGGAGATCTTGTGTGCGATGACGATCACGGTCGTCCCTTCCAGCTGCCGCGTGACCGCAGTCAGCACCGCCCTTGCCGTCGTGCTGTCCAGCGCAGACGTGCCCTCGTCCAGGAGGAGGATGTCCGGGGCCCGCACCAGCGCGCGTGCGATGGCGACCCGCTGGCGCTCACCGCCGGACAGCCGGCTGCCCCCCTCGCCCAGAAGCGTCTCCAGGCCCTGCGGGGCCGCGGCGGCGTATGCCTCCAGGCCGGCGAGCCGCAGGGCGCGCCAGAGGTGCCGCGCGTCCGCATGGTCGTAGCCGAGCCGGAGATTGTCCGCCAGGGACATGTTGAAGAGGTGGGGGTCTTGCAGCACGACCCCGATGTGGTCGCGAACGGCATCCCCCTTCCCAGGGCTGTCGTCGGCGCCAACCGTGATCCTGCCGTGGGTCGGGTGGTACAGGCCCGCGATCAGGTGTGCGAGGGTTGTCTTGCCGGAGCCGGAGGGGCCGACGATCGCGACGTGTTCTCCGGCGGCCACGTGCCAGTTGAGTCCCTTGAAGAGGGGAGGGGCATCGCCGTAGGCAAACCACACATCGAAAAAGGTGATTTCGGACCTGCCGCGCGGAAGGGGGGGCCCGTGGTCCGCAAACGCCGGCCAGGCCAGCAGGCGGTTCAGGCGATCGATGGAGACGCGCGTCGCCTGCAGCTCCGCGTACCGCCGCAGATAGTTGGCGATCGGGTCGACCAGCATGCCGTTATACATCATGAACGCCGTCAGTCCGCCGATGGACAGGGCATTTCTGGATACGAGCAACGCCCCCACCGTCATGATGGTGGCGATGACCGCCATGAAAAAGACCCGGTTGGCTGCGCCCACCCGCTCGTCGTAAACGGCCGCTTCAATGTTCGCGGTCGTGGCGGCGGCGCTGCGCTCCACCAACCTTGCGTGCATGCTGGCGACGCCGTGGTTGGTTTGAATGTCTTTGACGCCGCGCATGGCTTCCGAGAACCATGCCCACATTTCCGTGGTTCGGTCGCGCACCGCTCCCGTCAAGGAACGCATGGTGGCCCCGGTCCGGCGGACCATCAGGGCGGAGATGATACCGAGCGGCACCACCAAGAGCGTCATCCGCCAACTGATGGATGCCATCACGACGATGCCGGTTGCGAACTCCGCGGCGGATTGGGCGATATAGACCACGGGGCCCATGAAATTGGTGGAGGTGATCTCGGAGTCCTTCAGCGCATCCATGACGATGGCGCTCGTGGTGGTGCCGGTGGCTGAGAGGGGCTTCAGTCTGAGCGCATGCGCCCAAATGCCGCAGCGCAGGCGGTGCCCCTGCTGTGCCTGCAGTGAGCGATACAACACATTCAACGCGTAGCGCGCCAGGCTCTCCAACACGAACGCCGCGCCATACAGCAGGCCGAGCGCGACCATCTCGGTCGCGCGGTGGGCGGCACCCCGCTTCACCGCGAGGTTGACGATCCGCTGAATGAGTCGCATCGGATAGGCGCCGCTCACGGCCACCAGGGCCACCAGCAGGAGCATCGGGACCAGCTTCCATCCCGTGGACACCACCAGGCCGCGCAGCGTCAGTTTTCCCGTCGTTTCCATGCCGGTCGTTTCCATGCCGCCCGCATTCTTCCTCGGCAGGGAACCGCACCGCCGCCGCGGTGTCGCTGTTCGCTTTGGCCGCGCGGGCGGGCGTGGACCGGCCGGGAACCCCCCGGCTCTAGCCGGGGGGATGGTTCAGGGGTCTATGCGGGCGGTGTGCCGGTTCCCGAGGAGCGGCGGGCGCGCATCGAGGCGGCAAGGGCCCGGGCGGCGCGGTCGGTGCCCGCCAACGCCATGGCCACGCCGGCCAGCGCCGCGGCGGCGTGCCCGTGGGCGAGGCCGCGCCACAGGGTGCCGAAACCGAAGATGCCCAGGACCGTGCCGCCGACCGCATACAGCGACAGGCGCAACCCGGCGCGCCGCGGGTTCACGAACGGTACCAGTCGCGCCAGATGAGGCGGTAGACGCGCAGGGCGCGGGGCAGGCGGTTGACCCCGGGCAGCCACGGCGCGATGATCAGCAGTCCGGTGAGGGTGCCCATGATGGTCACCACGTAGATGTCCGCATTGGGCGAGTGGGAAAAGGGTGGGATCTGGTACCAGAAGGCATACAGCCACAGCCAGATGGCCCCCGGATAGATCCCGGTCTCGTTCATCATGCCCCACTGCTGACCCACCAGGTGCAGCTTTGCCGCCTCCGCCCCCAGGGCGGATCCTTGCAAAAACAGCAGGGGGCGGGTGTAGTCGGTGGCATAGAAGCGGTGGCTCGCCAGCAGCATGCCGTCCAGGCCGCCGACCTGCGCCATGCGCAGCAGGCCACCCAGCATGTCGGGCACGGGGCCGGCGGCCGCCGGGGCGGCGACGGTGTTGCGGTGTGCGGCGCGCGCCGCCTTCAGCGCCGCGGCGTAGGCCTTCTCCCAGGCCGTACGCTGCGCCGGGGTGGCGCGGTTGAACTGCGCCAGGGCAGCCGCGACCGTCGGGTCGACCTTGCCCATCGCCGCGAGGGGTTTGAGGACAAAGTCGGTCGCCGGGTGGATCGGGATGGTCACCCCGGCCATTTGCTGCGGGGCGAACGGACCGGCGTGCTGGACCGACCCGGTGCCGTGGTTGTATGGGGGGCCGTACGAGGCAATGGCGCCGTTGCCGTCCAGATCGCCCAGGGCCGTCTGCAGGAACGCCCGCGGCCGGCTGGTGGCGAAGGTCTGGATGGTGAGCGGCGGCTCGTCCGGGGAGGAAAAGACGGCCGCCAGCGCGAGCACCAACGCCAGGACGATGCCGCTGGCGATCAGGGCCTCTCGCACGATGTCGTAGGGCTGTTGGCGCGGGGGCCGCGGATCCGACGGCAGTTCCCAGCTCATCGGCCACCCCGCTTTCCGGCGCGGTCATCGGCCAGGGGAGGAACCAGGCCGCGGCGCCGCACCAGGATGACGTGCAGCGTGATCAGCATGGCGAGTACGGCGGGCATGATGGCGATGTGGACGCTGTACATCTGGCCGAAGTTCAGCAGGTTGAAGAACGCGCCCACCCCGACCGAGTTCAGGGCGTCCTTGCCCTGGACGGCGATCCACTGCGAGTCGAGGTTCTGCTGCGACAGATAGCCGGTGAAGGCCGCCAGGATGGACGCGGCAAAGGTCGTGGCCCCCACCACCCAGGTGGCGCGGCGGCCGCGGCGCCAGGCGGCCATCAGGTACTGGGCCCACAGATGGAGCACCATGAAGAAGAAGAAGGCCTGAACGCTCCAGAAGTGCACGCTGTTGACGTAGTGGCCGACGGCGGATGTGTGCCACCAGCCGGGTCCGAAGACGGCCAGCGTCATCCCGGAGGCGATGAGGCAGCCGAAGGACCCCAGGGTGAGCGAGCCGAACATGTACACGTATGAGCGCACATACTCTGGCAGTTCTTCGGGCAGGAGGTCTTCGCCGGGGATCGCGGCCGCCAGCCAGCGCCGCAGTCGTCCGGTGAGGTTAGGCATCCGTGCCGTCCTCCTTCGGTGGAGCCGCGTCTACGCGGGGGCCGTGCGGATGCGCGGGCAGCCGCAGGGCGACGGCCGCCGCAAACACCGCGAACATCAGGCAGAGCACGATCAGATTCGGCACGGTGATGAAAAGGACGCCCCAGCGTATGTAGTGCGGCGCCGCAGCGGCCATGTGCGGAGTCCTCCTCCCGTGGGGGCATGGGTCCGCTGCCCAGATCCTAGCACCGCGCGTGCGGGAGCGTCCATCACCGCAGGCCGCGCCGCCGTAGGCCAGCGCTAGAGCGCGCCGGCGCGGGCCGCCTCCGCCGCCGGCAGTGCGACCCCCTCGCGCTGACAGCGGGCGGCCTCCGCGCCGATCCGGGCGTCCAGGGCGGCATCCAGCTCCCGCAGCACCGCTGCGGCCGTCGGGTCGCCCGCGCGGTTCCGCCATTCGCCGGGGTCCGCTTCCAGGTCGTACAGTTCCTGTTCACCGCCGGCGTAACGGTTATACTTCCACCTGCCCTGCCGCAGCATGTACATCGGGTGGCGGCCGTCCAGCCCGAGCGATCCCACCGCATACCCCTTGGGCGGGCGGTCGCCGCCGCCGCAGGCGCCCCAGAGGCTGCTCCCGTCCAATCCCGCCACCGGCGGCAGCCCCGCCGCCTCCAGACTCGTGGGCAGCAGGTCGGTGAGGTCGGTGACCGGGGCGAGCCGCGATCCCGCCGGCACCCCCGGGCCGCGCAGGATGCACGGCACGCGACCGGAGGCCTCAAAGAAGGTGAACTTTGCCACCAGCCCGTGGTCATAGAGCATCTCGCCGTGGTCGGCCATGAAGGCGACCAGGGTGTCTTGGGTCAGGCCCGCCTCGTCCAGGGCGTCCAGGACCTGGCCGACGCAGGCGTCCACATGCTCGACGTTGGCGCTGTATTCGGCGATCCAGCTCCGGGCGGCGGCGTCGCCCTCCGGCGTGAACGCCCCGGGCAGGGCGCGGCGGCGGGCCGCGGCGGGGACCTGCTCCAGGTGGTAGCCGTCCGGCGGGGGCCGCAACCGCACCGCCTCCGGACGGTGGCGGGCGGCAACCTGGGCCGGCGCGGCGAAGGGACGGTGGGGGCGCAGGAACGAGACGAACAGGAAAAAGCCGTTGGGCTCGCGGCCGCCGCCGCACTGGCGCAGGAAGCGCCCCGCCTCGCGGGCGAAGAAGGCGTCGGGATGGTCGGCCTCCTCCAGGAGTTCCGCCTCCGCGGGCGGCGCCGGTCGATCGCGCCAGGGGCTGCGGCGGTTGGTGTAGGTCTCCATCCAGGGCACCCCGGAGCCGGAGTCGTCGGCGCCCATGCCGCGGGCGAATACGGACGTCTTCGGGCCGAGGTAGTCGTAGTAGTGGCCGAAATCGACCAGCAGGTCAAAGCCGTGGGTCTGGGGATCCACCGGGTGCATCTTGCCGACGAAGCCGGTGAGCCGGCCCTGGGCGCCGAAGTGGTGGGCGGCGGTGCGAACGCGCCACGGCAGCGGCGTGGCGTTCCCCGTGCAGCCGGTCCGGTGTGGATACAGGCCGCTCAGGGTCGCAAAGCGCGCCGGTACGCATACGGGGCTTGGCGTGTAGCAGCGCTCCAGCACCATGCCCTCGCGCGCCAGCCGGTCGATCGCCGGCGTGGCGACGGCGTGGGGGCCCCCGTATGCCGCCAGCGAGAGCCAGGTCAACTGGTCGCACATGATCCAAAGCACGTTGCGCGCGGCCGTCGTCGCCATCCCCCTTCGCGCTTTGTTGGGTACGGATGCGGTCCGCCCGGGGTCAGTAGGTCCACGTCCGGGGCAGGGGCCGCTCCCGTTCCAGCAGCCGGCGCAGCAGCAGGTGGCGGCAGGCGGCCAGCGCGTCGTGGTGGGCCGGGTCGTCGGTGACCTCGGCATAGCCCAGCGGGTCCGCCTCCAGGTCATAGAGCGCCTCGCGGCCGTCGGCGTGGCAGAGGTAGCGGTGGCGCGCGGTGCGCAGGGTTTTCCACCCCACGTGCTCGGTCAGCGCCGAGTCGCGGCCGGCATGCGGTTCGCCGCGCAGGGCCGAAAGCAGGGAGTGGCCCTGCAGCTCGCCGGGCAGCGGGATGCCCGCGCCCTCCAGCAGGGTGGGTACGAGGTCGACCGCTTCCGCGAACTGGGAGACGCAGCGTCCGGCCGCGACGCCGCCGGCGGGCCAGCGCACCAGCAGCGGCACCCGGCTGACGCAATCGTGCGCCGGATGGCCCTTGCCATAGCGCAGGTGCTCGCCCAGCCACTCGCCGTGGTCCGAGGTGAAGACCACGATGGTGTTCTGCGCGAGTCCCAGCGCGTCCAGCTCGGCCAGGATGCGGCCGACGTGGTGGTCGACCTCGCTCACCATGCCGTAGTAGCCGTGGCGCGCGGCGCGCAGATCCGCGTCGCCGCAGTGGCTGGTTTCGCGGCGCCCCTGCAACCCGGCGGGAAAGGGGGGCAGGGTGAAGCGCGCCGGGTCATAGAGGTCCAGGAAGCGCTGCGGGGCCACCCAGGGGGAGTGGGGGGAGTAGAAGCCGGCGATGCACAAAAAGGGGCGGTCGCGCTGCGCCCGCAGGAACGCCAGGGACTGTTCGGCCACGAACGCCGTGTGGCTCAGGTCGTCTGGACCCCGGAAGGCCAGGGGCCGGTGCGGGAAGCGTTCCTCGGGGTGGCGGATCTCGTCGCGCCAGCCCATCGCCCGCTGCCAGGTCTGGGTTGCGGGCGGCAGGCCGAGGCTGATGTCGTCGAGGTGCTCGGGGGACTTGTGGCGCACCCACGCCCGGTAGGCGTCCGTGTAGCAGCCGGGTTCGTCGGAGATCTCCAGCTGGTCGAAGCCGTAGTCCGGGTGGGGCTCGCGGTGGTCGCGGTTGGCGTGCGGTAGGAAGTGCAACTTGCCGATGTTCGCGGAGAAGTAGCCGTAGTTGCGCAGCAACCGCGGCAGCGTCACCGTGTCGGCAGGTAGCGGCACCCCCATGTGTTGGACGCCGATCGAGGCCGGGTAGCGTCCGGTCAGCATGCTGGCGCGGCTGGGCATGCAGACGGGGCTCTGGACGAAGTGGTGGGTGAATCGCACGCCGGATCGCGCCAGGGCGTCCAGGTGCGGCGTGACGATGTCGGGGTTTCCCTCCACCCCGAGGGCATCCCATCGCTGCTGGTCTGTGTAGAGGATCAGGATGTTCGGTCGGCGCATCGCGGCTCACCCCTTTGGGCCAAAGGCCACGCCTTCGCTTTCCGCGCGCCGGATCAGGGCCCTGCCGCATCGGGACGGCGGATCGGCCGGGCCGCCACCCAGAGCGCCAGGGTGCAGCCGGTCACGCTGGCGCAGGCCCAGAAGGTCGCGGCCACGCCGAGGTGTTGTGCCACAAGTCCGAGCGCGGCCGGCGCCAGCAGCAGCGACAGGCTCCAGGCGGTGCCGCTTACGGCGAAGGCGGTGCCGAGCTCCTCCGGCCGTGCCCGGTCCACGACCTGCAGCGTCGCCTCGTTGAACACCCAGGCCCCGGCGACGTTGGCCGCCAGGACGGCCGTCCCCAGGGTCAGGATGCCGCCCGTCCACGGGGTGATGGCCACCGCCGCCGCCATCAGCAGGAGGGAGGTCTGCGCCAGGCGGATGCGGCCCATGCGCGCCAGCAGCAGGCCGAACGTCAGGCCGGCGCCGATCAGGGCGATACCGCGCAACCCGTCGACCACCCCGAGGGCGGGTGCGGACATCCCGAGGTCGTGGCCGAAGACCGGATAGAAGGAGCCGATGAGCACAAACGGCAGGGCGGAGACGAACGCCAGCAGCGACGCCGGGGCGAGCCGCCGCCACAGCCGCCCGCCGGGGGCGTCGACGGCCGTCGCGGCACGCGCGGGGCGCGACGGCAGCAGCAGCGCGGCGACCACCGCGGTGGTCGCGACCAGCAGCAGGACCAGGGCGCTCACCGCGAGCCCCCCGCCCTGGACCGCTCCGGCCAGCACCGCGCCGACCGTCGCCCCGCCGCCGACCGCGGCGTTGAAGGCGGACGCGCGGCGGGCGACGGATCCGCGGTCGCGGCCCGCATACAGCTGGGCCTGGGTGGCCGGCAGGAAGGCCGCCCGGCCGGCACCGGTCAGCACCTGGCCGGCGAGGATGCCTCCCAGATTGGGGATGCGCCACAGCACCAACGCACCGGAGGCGAAGAGCGCCGTCCCGGCCACCAGCACGGCGCGCGCCCCGAAGCGGTCGGTGGCGCGGCCCGCGTACCAGCGCAGCGCAAAGAGCAGGGCCGCGGGCAGGGCGACGACCAGGCCCAGCGCGGCCGGATGCATGTGCAGGCGCAGGAGTGCCAGCGGTACCAGCAGCCCCAGAAACATCATGGCCACGTTGAACAGGGTTGCGATCGCATAGATCAAGAGGGTGCCGCGGTCGGGCGTCGGCCGCCGCCGTCCGGAAGCGGGCCGGTCCCCTGTGCCCCGCAGCGGTGTTGCTCCGTTGACCGTGATGCCCGACCGCCTTCCACCGGGGACGTGGCGGCATTTCGCTCCGCCAGACGTCGTGCTGCTTCCGCACCCTCGGTCCTCCGCCTGCCGCCGCCCGCCTCAGCGGGGGTGTGGCACCCGCAGCCACAGCCGCGCCAGGCGGCGGCGGTGTGCGGCGGTCAGCAGGAGGATGAGGCGGCGGCCGCGGGCGGTCAGGTGCACCTGCACCCGCCGCTGGTCGCTTTGGTCGACGATCTTGTGGACCAGGCCGTCGCGGACGGCGCGGTCCACAAGACCGACGGCGCTGTGGTGGCGGATCAGCAGCTGGGTGGCGATGGCGCCGATGCCGAGCCACCCGGCGCGGCTGCCGCGCACGGCCAGCAGCAGTTGGTGTTGCGCCGGGGTCACACCGTGCCGCCGGGCAAGATGCTCGCTGAAGTGCAGGAAGCGGCGCAGGCGGTGGCGGAAGCGCGCCTGCGCCGCGAAGTCGGCCTGGGTCGGTGTGTGGGGGCCCAGGTGTCCCCGGCCGAGCCGCACCGTGCGCCGCCGCATCCGCGCCCCCCCCTCGGCCGCGCCGCGGCCAAGTCCCTGCCGCACCGTACCACCACGGCTCGCGGCGGGGAAGGTCGGGGGACGGCCAGCGCGTGCCGGCGGGGTAGCCAACTGCTCACGAGATCATAGTCATATATACGCAAATATGTGCTTTGCTGGGTCTATGAAGCTGTCGGACTGGGCCCGCCGGGAAGGCATCGCCTACGTCACCGCCTGGCGCTGGTGGAAGCAGGGCCGTTTG
>DAHWHT010000304.1 GCA_027335515.1 Clostridia bacterium | reverse complement strand
GAGAGCCCCTCGCGCCACGGCGAGGTGGAGCACACCGTCGTGGAGGGCACCCGGTTCGAATACCTCGTCAATCCGGTCGAGTTTCTCAAGGACGAGCACGGGCACGTGCGGGCCGCCCGCCTGGTGCGCATGCGCCTGGGCGAGCCGGATGCCAGCGGTCGTCGCAGCCCGGAGCCGATCCCCGGTAGCGAATACGAGCAGGAATGCGACCAGGTGATTATGGCGGTCGGCTACTCGGCGGACGGCAGTGTGCTCGGGCATCCGGAACTGTTGACCCGCAGCAGCACGGTGCGCGTCCGCGATGAGGGCGGAGAGACCGTTTTGGACGGCGTCTTTGCCGGCGGCGACATCGTGCGCGGTGCCATGACCGTCGTGCATGCGATCCGGGACGGCCGTATGGCCGCTGACGCGATTGGCGCCTACATCCTGGAACGGTCCAAGCGGTCGGCCGACATGGCCGTCGCCGCGGACTGACCGCCGGGCCTCCGCCGGCGCGGATGGCGATCCGGCCCCGGGACCAGGGAACCAATGGAGCCCCTGACCCACCGGGTGGTCAGGGGCTCCATTGCGCGGACCCGTATGCACTTCATGCGCCCGCCGTCGCCGCGGCCCGGCCACCGCATCCATCCCAACGTGGAGCGGGACGAAGGAGCGGGTTCGCCCGCCCACGCAGCGCCCCGCAACGCCACCGCCGTGGGTGGTGGACACGGCACGTGGATGCCTGGTCGCCGCGGTTGGGCGCCGGTGGCAACGCCCCCCCTGGTCGGCATGGTGCGGCCGCCCCCAAACCCCGGATTGTCTCCAACCCCGCCCTTGTGGTTCAACCGGCGGCGGACGCCGGATTTCCTGTCCGCCGCCGGTGGCCCGGCCGTCAGCGCGCGGCGGGCAGGTCGTGGGGGCGCACGAGTGCACCCCCGCGCTCGTGAGAGCGGATGGCGGCCCAGGTGTATTCGAGGGCGGCGAGCGCGTCGCGTCCAGATCCCCGCAGCAACCGGGCGGGCACCCTTCCCTGGAGGTCTTCCAGCAGGGCGTGCAGTCTGCGTGGAAAGGTAACTTCGAAGTCGGTCAGCCCCGAATCGTATACCTCCGGGGAGGGAGCGGGGGCGCCGGCTTCGCGCGCCGGCCAGAGCGTGAGCCGCTCGACGCAGTTCTCGATGGCGAGCGTGCCGCGGGTACCACCCACCTCCACGCTCCACCATCCCCCGGGTCCGGCCGGCGTGTCGCCGCGGTGGCTCAGGAGGTAGCCGGTGGCGTCGTTGGTGAAGCGCAGGTGGATGCTCGTTTGGGAAAACAGCACCTCGCCCGCGCGCTGGCGAAACCAGGGCCGACCAAAGAACGCCTGCACCTGGTCCACGTCACCGCACAGATGCCGCATCACGCTGAAGGGGTGGGTTAGGAAGGCCTTGGCATGGAAGTACGGCAGGCCGGCCGAGCGCGGATCCCGGCTCGGGCCCCCGTACGTCCCCTCTCCACCGGAAAAGGACATCTTCATGATGCAGTGGCGCACTTCGCCCAGCTTGCCGTCGGCGATGAGGGTGCGGGCGCGCTCCGCAGGTGGGCTGAAGTAGTGGTTGAGGTTGCACGCAAAGTACACCCCGCGCTCTTCGGCCGCGGCCACCATGGCGCGCGCCTCGTCGATCGCATTGGAAAGGGGCTTTTCGACCAGGACGTTGCGGCCGGCCGCGATGGCCTCCATCACCGGAGCGTAGTGCCAACTGGCGTTCTCCGCGCCTCCCGTGGCGACGTCCACCAGATCCAAATCCGGCTCGGCCGCGAGCAGATCGGACAGCCGATGGTAGGACCGGACACCGAGTCGGGTGCCGACGGCATCCGCCTTGTCCGCCGCGATGTCGCACACCCCGACCAACGTGGCCAGGGGGTCCTCCAGATAGCACGCGCAGTGCCGGCTGCCGATACCGGACAGCCCGACCACCGCCACCTTCAACGCCGCCACATCGCCACCTCCAGCGCTTGGGGATACCCGGTCGGATGCGGCGGGTCCTGCCGGCGGTCGGCCGGGGACGCGGCGCGGTGGGCAATCCGTGCGAATCTGGTTATGTCCGGCAGGCCCTTGGCGGGCCGCAGGGAAGCTCGCCCGGCGGATCCACCTGTACGTACAGGGTGGCGGTTCGGGCCGCCGCCCGGCAAGGGGGCTTTTGCAAAGATGGAGCGCAAGACCCGCATCGGCATTATCGGCACCGGAGGCATCGCGCGGGCCCACGTTCGCAGCTACGCCCAGATTCCGGATGCGCAGATCCTGGCGGTGTGCGATGTCATTCCGGGTCGTGCCGCCGAGTTTGCCGCGACCCATGGACTGCAGGCGCGCGCCTTTGACGATCCCGCCGCGCTGTTGGCGGAGGATCTGGACGCCGTCAGTGTCTGCACGCCCAACGTGGCGCACCACTCCGCGGCCGTTGCGGCCCTGCAGGCCGGCAAGCACGTGTTGGTGGAAAGGCCGTTGGCGGTGACCTATGCCCACGCCCGGGAGATGGTGGATGTGGCCCGGCGCGCCGGACGCATCCTCTCGGTCGGATTTCAGTCGCGGTACGATCAGAATATCAACCTGGCCCGGCGTGTGGTGGCCTCCGGCAGCATGGGCGACCTCTACTATGTGGACATGGGCGGCGGCCGGCAGCGCGGCCTCGCCGGCGGCACCTTCCTGCGGAGCGCGCTGGCCGGGGGTGGCGCCATCCTGGACATCGGTTGCTACTCGATCGACACCGCGATGTATATCCTGGGCCATCCGCGGCCGCTGACCGTCAGTGCGGTGACGGCCAACCACTTCATCCGCAACCCCACCTACATCGCGGATGCGGCGGCGGACGTCGAGGACTTCGGTGCGGCGTTCATCCGGTTTGAGGGCGGCCTGACGATGGTGTTCAAGATCTGTTGGGCCATGCACGCCGATTCCCTCGGGCCCTGCCTGTTTTTGGGCGCCAACGGCGGGCTGCGGCTCGACGTCACGGGCGGTTTGGGCGACGATACGATCGTCGGCATGACCTACTTCCAGGACGTGGTCGGTGCGCCGACCCGGACGGTCTTGCCGGTGCGCCGCCCGGGGTCGGCCGGTTCGTTCGAGCGCAAGATCGCGGAGTTCGTACGGGCGGTGCGGGAAAATGGACCGGCCCCCATCCCCGCCGCTGAGATCCTGCCCAGCATGGCCATCCTGGATGGCATCTATCGGTCGGCCGCCGAGGGCCGGGAGGTGGACGTGCGCGACCCGGTGCCGCTGGCGTGAGTCGATGACGCACGCGGCCGGGGCGGGGGGGCGGATCGGGGGGGCGCGGCGCAGGCCGGTGCGCCTGGGTCCGGAAGGTGCCGGTTCGGGCGGTTGCGCCGCTCGTGTCCGGTGGCGGCAGCCCTGCGATTCGCCGTTTGGTCTCCGCATGAGGGGCAATGCGGCCATTGCATCGCTGCCGTTGTGCCCCTATCGTCCAGGCAGGGCGACGAGGGGAGGGGTTCGATGCCCGGGATGGTGGACCGACACCTGGATTTGCGCGGCCGACTGGCGGTCGCCCCGCTGGCGCTGGTGCGGGGGGTGGTGCGCTGTCTGGAGCCTGGCCGGATCCTGGCGGTGCGTTGTGATCGGGCATCGACCTGTCGGGACGTGCGCGCCTGGGCAATGAGCGTGGGGCTGGAGATCGTGGCGCGCCATGGCCTGTCCAACGATTGCCGCCTCTACATGCGATGGCCGGCCGACGCCGCGTCCCGCGGCCGCGGCGCCTGATCGGTGTTCCTGCGGGCCGTCGCGCGGTGGAGCCCATGCGAGGGCCCCACCGCGCGACGGCCTGTGTCACCAGTTGGCGGGCGTCTTGGTCTGCACGATCGCCGCGTAGTGGGTCGGCTTGAAACTGAGGTCGTTAAAACCGGTGAGGCCCTGCAGGTTGGGTGCGTGGGAGCAGGCGGCCACACCGACGAGGAACTGCGCGTTGAGCATGCCTTTGACCGTCAGGGTGGTGGTGTTCTTCCAGGTCTTTCCGTCCGTCGAGTCGGCGATGGTGTAGGCATCGCCCTTTTTCTGCAGGCGCAGCCAGATGGGCGCGCTGGCCGTCGCATCGAATCCCTTGCCCTGGCAGGACTGGTCCTTGGCCGGCCGCCATTGCAGGTTGCCGCCGTTGCCCGGGGTGACGACGTTGGCGATCATGGCGGAACCGGGGTCGGTCGCGTTGCGCAGCATGATGCCGGCCTTCGCCCAGGCATTGGTCGCGGACTGGGTCGCGACCTTGGCGGTCCAGATGCCATCGCCCTTGGCCGAAGTGTAGTAAAAGGCGCAGTCGTCGTGCTTGTTCCAAATATCCCGCCCGAACGCCACCAACTCGATGCGGGTGGCCGATGTCGCGTACATGCTCCAGGCGGCGGTCGGTTGCGCCTTGCCGGGGTCCACCGGCCACTTGGGCGTGCCCTTGGTCGGCAGGCGTGGGACCGCCACCGCCTTGGCGCCCTTCTTGCTGGAGGACGTGGACGCCGATCCGGAGGCGGATCCCTTGTTGGAGGCCGCCGACCCCCCGCAGGCGCTCAGCAACGGGGCGGCGACCACGGCGGCTGCCCCGGCCAGCGTCATCCGCAACAAGCGGGCCCGCGAATGGGTCGCCTCGGGCGTGGCATGCGGTGCACGGGCCGTGGCGGTCGGAACGGGATGCGAGCCGCGTCGGGCTTCTGAGCGTGGGAACTGTCGCAAACGGATGTCCTCCCATCCGCTCCGAAAAGTCCACACAAGCTGCAACGCGTGTCGACTTTTCCCCATTATTCGCGCTCCGCCCGGGAGGGTCGTTCCGGATGGCCTCCGTGGCCGCCAGGCCCCGGTCGTCGGGACCGGGCGCGTCGCCCGGCCTCTGTGAGCCCAGCCCCGAGCGGCGTGCGAATACGCTCATTATCCGCCCGGTGCAGGTTTCCTTCCGGTGTCGGAACTGGTTGCACGCAATGGGAGGGCCGTACGCGCGGTCTGCCATGGCGCGGATGCAGCTGCGCGCCGGCCGCAGCACTCCGCACCGCCGCCACGCCGGCGTCCGTCGTCGCCGGCGTGGCGGCGGTGCGCGGATGGTCCCTGACGGGGCCCTGTGGTGTCAGCAGTTGCCCGACCTGCCTGAGAAACCGCGACTTGTGCCATTCGTGCCGCCCCAATCCGGCTTGCGCCGGCCACCCCTGGACCGTCCCTATGGCTGAGCGATTCTGGGCGCAGCCGCCATGGCCCGGTCCCCCTCTCCCGCTGCACCAAGAGAGCCGCACCCCAATCAAATCATGCCGGCAATTCGCCGAGCCGAACGCGTCCCTCGAAGTCGCGGCGGTTGAAGGTCCAGACGCAGCTTCCGGACCCGGTGCCCCGGGCGCAGAGGTAACCATCCACGAAGTCGATGTTATGTAGCGCGTACAGGGCGAGCCCTTCGAGGACCGCATCGAGGTCGTCGCACTGAATGCCCGATCTTCGGAGCAGGTCAGAAAGTGAGTGCATGATGGCCAAGCGGTCGAAGGCGAAGTGTCGCCCGCCGAGAACGTAGACGCTCTCGGCCACCACGGCAACCGGTACCTCGATCCTGGCCCGCCCGGCCTCGGCCTCCTGCAGCAGGCGTTTGGCTCGGTCCGCCAACGCGGGCGGTTGCCCCGTGAGGGCGTAGATGACGACGTTGGTGTCGAGTAGGCCCTGCTCAACCGGCACGCGTAGCCGCCTGCTCTCCGAGTCTGGTTTCCTGTTCGGCCACAGTGCGGCCGGCCTGTTCCGCGAAACGGTCGGCGGCCTCCTGGCGTGCATCGCGGCGCGCGGCGTCGACATCGACCGGGTGGGAGGGCTTCAAAGAGCCCACGAGTTCGCCCAAAGGCCTGACCGCGGGGAGCGGGCGCAGACGCAGGCCACCCTGACCGTCCGGGGTGACGAGAATGTCGGCGCCTTCATCCATTCCCAAGTTGCGCCGTAGTTCCGCCGGGATCGTCACCTGGCCGCTACGCAGCATCTTCACGATGGGCACTGGTCTACACCTCCGCGCCTCAGTCTACAGCACGGACTCTGGCTGCGCATCCATTTGTGTGTGTGCCCGTGGTTCGTGGGTTTCCGCGGATCTACCGAGTGGGCACCCGCACTCTTTATACGAGGGGCCGACCCCATGACGCGTGAGTAGCGTCGGCGGGCCCATTGGGAGTCCGGCGCCTCTGCCGGCACCAGCCGCAAGGGCATCCGGCCGCGGGGGCATCCGTCGTTGTCCTGACGTTGGCCTCCGCAACTGCGCCCGCCTTTCGGAGACGACTCGTTTCCGCTGCCCGCTTCTCCTGCGCGGTGGGATACCGGAAGTTCCGGTCCCACTTGCGCTTCAGATTCAGGGCCACCACGATGTTCGCCTCGCCCGTCCAGCCACCGTGCCCGCACCGGAACCGGCTGGGATAGCCGCGCCCACCGGGAGAGAACCTCTCGCCCAGGTGGCTGCAGTGCGGGCAGGCTTGCCGGGTCCAGGCAGGGTTGCGATCCACGACCAGGATCCCGTGACACGGGGCCAGGTGCCGGGCATGCGCCAGCACCTGACCACGCAGCCAATAGGCTCGCTGAGAACCGACGCTGGCCGGAGGCCAAGCGCGCCATCGGCCGCAGCCGCCGCCCAGGGTGCCATCCAGCGCGAAGGGGCGGCGCAGGCGCACCCAGGGGGCCTGCCAGGCGTTCGGCGATGCGCGGCGCGTCGGACGGACCTGCCGGGGTTCGGAAATGGCGGCGGATACCGTTTTGCATGCATCGGGTGCCGCAGACGCAGGCGGCGGGCCCCGCGGACCACGGCGTCGATGTCCGCGCCTGGTCGATTCGGTGCAGCCTCCGGCCGTGGGAGCCTTCGACAAGGTGGAACACCATGGCGCGCGGCGGCGGTGGGGCCGTCCATCCGGCCCTTGCGCCGCCGGCCGTACTCTGGTTGTCTTTGCGGCGGGCAGGTTGGGCGGCGTCGTGCGGACCGGGGGGGACGGGGTAGGATGGACGGTACCGTGGTGGCGGCGGGGAACGTACGGCGGCGGCTGCTTTGGTTCACCCTGCTCGCCACCGTCTTTGATGGGGCGGAGCTCACGCTTCTCTCCTATTTTTTCCCCACCCTCGCGCACGATTTCCGCGTTGGGATCCCGGCGATCGTGGCGGTCAACACCCTGCAGGGCCTGTGCTCGGTCGCCGGAGGCCTGCTGTTCGGCCCGGTCGGTGACCGGATCGGCCGGCGGATCACGATCGCCGTCACCGTTTTCCTGTATGGCGCGGCCACGTTGGCCGGAGCCTTTGCGCATTCGCTGCCTGCCTTCACCCTGTCGCGGGCGGTTGCGGGCGTCGGTATCGGGGGCGAGTTCGGGGCGGCGTTCGCCACCTTCAGCGAGGTGTGGCAGGGCCGCGCCCGAGGGCTGATGGGGGCCATGGTTCAGAACATGTTCGTGGTCGGCCTTGTGCTGACCACCGTCGTCGGGTTCGCGGCGGTGCGGGCCGGCGGGGCCGAGCCGTGGCGTCCGGCCTATGTGGTGGTCGGGGTTGCGACGCTGTTGGTCTGTGCGGCGGTGCTGCGCTGGATGCCCGAGTCCCCGCTGTGGCAGGCGTACAACGCCGCGCGGCGCGCGGGCCAACTGCCGGAGGCGCTGCGGAGTTGTGGCTCGCCCGCGGCCGCCTTCAGCGGCCGTCTTGCGGGCACCACCCTCTTGGGGATGCTGGTGGCGAGCGGGGCGTTCTACGCCAACTACTCGCTGGTGCTCTTTGAACCGACCGTCCTTTTGGGCCACTACCACCTGGCGCCCGCGGCCGAGACGGCCCTGCTGCTTGCCGGGTTTGCGGCACTGTTTGCCGGCAGCCTGCTTGCCGGGGCCCTTTCCGACCGCCTGGGTCGCAGGGCGGGGCTGGCGATCGTGGCGGCCATCGGTGTCGCGGCGTTCTTTGCCTGCTGGCGCACCGCTGGGCAGGCGTATCCCGGATCGCCGTGGGTGTGGGCCTTTGGGTGGTCCCTGCTGGCGGCGAACGTGGGCTGTGGTTGCATCGCGGTGCTGGGAGTCTGGTTGGGGGAGTTGTATCCGACGCGGTTGCGCGCGACCGGTGAGAACCTCGTCTATTATACCGGCCGTGGTCTGGGGGGCAGCCTGTTGCCCCTGGTGGCCATCGCACAGTTGCAGGCTCCCGGGCTGGCCCTGGTGCTCGGCGGCTGCGGGACGGCGGCCGCGGCCCTGGCGGGTGTCGCCGTGCGCGAAACCCGCGGCCGGCAGATCGCAGCGGTCGAATGAGCGCGTCGGCTCAGGCCCCCGCGACGGGCGGTGCCTGGCCGAGGGCGTGGGAAACCTGGTCCTCGCTGCGGTGCAGGAAGACGGCGATGGCGGCCGACGACCAGCCGCGTGCCGTGGCGAGGCGGCGGACCTCCACGTCGTCCGCCTCGCCCCAGGGGCGGTCGCGCGCCACATGCTTTTCGTGGCCCTGGATTCCGAGGGACAACAGGATCTCCCGGGTCTGACGGTCCACGGTCCGGTTGGCGGCCACGGCCTCCAGGGCGGCGCATTTGACCGTTTCGGGGACCCGCTGGACCTCCGCACCGTCTATCGACATATGGCGTCACCGTCCCCAGGGGTACGGCACCGCTTGGCCGTCCCCTGCCGCAGTGTTCCCGCAGCCGCGCGATGCGGCACGCGTGGGCGTGGCGTGGTCCGGCCTCCTCTCGGTTGAGCGCCCCGCGGCGGGGGAAGACTTCCCGCACCGTTGTCGGTCGGGCGCGGGCGCCGCCGTCTGTCCGGTTGCACGTACCGCCTGCCGTTACGAGCCGGAAGGGTGCCTGCGGGTGTCGGCCGGACGCCGGGGTTGCGCACGGCGGCTGCCGGTGCGGCTGGGTGCGGGTCCGGTCCAGGAAGGTGGGTGGGGGGCCCGGTTCTCCCGCGGCCGGTCCTGCGACCCCTGCGCGCGCCGGACGAGCGTGCGCCATACCGGGAGGGACGGCGACGACGTGCGGGCCGATGGCGGCGGGTTGCGCGCGGTTCGGATATCCCTGGAGCGCATCGGCCTGGACGAGCGGGTCCTGAAGACGGCCCTGGCGGCCGCTCTTGGCTGGTGGCTGGCCCGCGTGGTCGTGGGGGCGTCCCGGCCCTATTTCGCCCCGCTCGCCGCCATCCTCATTGTGCAGGTCACCGTGGCACAGACCGT
This sequence comes from Clostridia bacterium, assembly GCA_027335515.1. The sequence goes on along the minus strand of DAHWHT010000304.1, from coordinate 439 downwards.
GTCCCGCGGTGTGCAGCGGGTGGCCGGTGTTGTGCTCGGGGTGGCGGTGGCCATGGTGGTGACCCGGTTCTGGGGGCTGACGGCGTGGAGCATCGGGGGGTTGGTTCTGGCCGCCCTTTGCCTCGGCGCCCTGGCGCACCTGGGAAGTGAGGGCACGCCGCAGGTTGCGGTCAGCGCCCTGCTGGTCATGATCGTGGGCGCCCAAACCAGGATGGAGTATGCGTGGCTGCGTGCGGTGGAGACGCTGGTGGGTGCCGCGGTGGGGGTCTGCGTCAACGCGCTCCTGGTACCGCCCAACTACCTGCCGCAGGCAGAGGCGGCTCTGGCCGATCTGCTGCGCGAGCAGGCGGGCGTGCTGCGCGGGGTGGCGGCGGCCCTGGGGGGCCAGGCGGTCGCAGGCGGCGCCGGGCGGGCCGCGCTGGCGCGGGCCCGCAGCGTC
>DAHWHT010000298.1 GCA_027335515.1 Clostridia bacterium | reverse complement strand
TTTCTGCCACATGGCGCCACCGCGTCGTACAAACCGCCTGGCCGCGCCGCGGCACCAGGGGACAAGATGGCTCCAGGATGACCCATCATGCGACTTCCCCGGGATGCGTGCACGACCGGGATGGGCAGGAGGCCGAACGCGATGGTGGAGCCCTGGAGCGACGCCCCCGCATGCGGTCGCGAGCACGCCGGCCTCCCGAACCGCCCGGTCGGTCCGATCGTGGGTCGGCGCAGGACGTTGCGCTGGGCCCTGCTGGGATCCGCGGCCGCAGCCGCCAGTGGGCTCGCGGCCTGCGGACCGGCCGGCCACGCCGCCGCACCGTCGAGCGCCGGGCAGTCGATCACCCTCACCTTTCAGCCCTACACCGACGCCTACGGCTTTCCAAACCTCAAAACGCTCAACCATATCCTGACCCACGCCGTCCAGCCCTTCGTCGCCCGCTACCCGCGCATCCGCCTGAAGATGTATGGCTCAACCGTGAATCCGCTGCCGGCGGTGCTCGCGGGTACCGGCCCCGATGTTCCGCAACTGCAGGGTGGATCCGGGGGCATCTCGTCGTGGCTCGCCGGCCCCGAGGTGCTCGACCTGTCCAAGTACATCCGCCAGACGAACCTGAACCTCGACGACTTCTCGGCGGGTCAACTGTCCGAGGTCACGGTGGGCGCAAGGGTCTACGGCATCCCCAACTACACCGGCACCGGCGGCGTGGTGGTCAACCAGACGGCGCTGGACCAACTCGGCCTGCACTACCCGAGCCCCAACTGGGACTACCGCGAGTGGTCGCACCTGGCGGCGGCGGCATCCGGGATCGCCTCCGGCGGGCAGCGCCGGATCGGCACCACGATCGACCCCGACTACTTCGGCAGCGGACCCGGTGCCTTCTACTACTCCGGCTGGGGGGCAAACATCGTCGACCCCGCCAACCCGTCCCGCTGCGGCCTGGGGACGCCCGAGGCGATCGCCTGCGCCGAGTACCTCTATGGGATGGTCTGGAATAAGTCCGCGACCTTCGGCTGGGTGCCGCCATCGTTCACCCAAGGCCTGGCCGTCATGCCGTACTGCTGGCTGCAGAGCTACATCATCCCGGCTGCCACGCAGTGGAACGGGTTCAAGTGGGACTTCTGGCCACAACCGCGCTGGCCGCACGGCAGCTACACCATGACCAATCCAAACTTCTTTGCCATCAGCGCCGGGACCAAACATCCCGACGCCGCCTGGGAGTTGGTGTACTGGCTCACGGCGACACCGCACTGGCAGCGCACCCTGATGCGCTCGGTGCTGCTGCCACCCGGCTACCTGCCCCTTTGGCCGGAGTGGCTGACGGTGGTCCGCCAGGTGGCGCCCACCCTGCGCAGCAAGAACCTCGACGTTTTTGCGTCCCATGTGAAGACCGGCATCCTCTACGGAGGGACGCGCTTTGCCCTGCAGGACACCCAGGCCAAGGCCGTCCTGCAAACCTGGTACGGCCGCATCTTCAGCCGCGCGATCAGCGTCAAAAGCGGGCTCACCCAGATGGCCGCGCAGATCGATGCCCTGGAAACCGCCGCCGCCGCGGCAGGCCACGCGACCAAGGGGTCCACCGCGCACCCGGGCGTCGCGACGCTGCACCTGGGACCCAAACCCACCGGTTCCGGCCTCAGCCTGGCGGCGATCTCCGGAGAAGGGGACAGTTCGTTCCATTCGGCCACGGTCGGCGGCCACCCTGCCGTGGTCTTCGCCAGGATCGCGACCCAACCGAAATCACCCGTCTCGTACATCTACATCCAGGTCGGCCTGGATGCGGCCCGAAAGCCGTTGTTCGCCGCGACCACCCTCTACCTGACGGTCACCTATTACGACGCGCCGGCCAAGGGCCAGCTGAGCGCCCAGTACAGTTCCAGCGATCTCAAGGCACCGGTGCATGGGGCGTACGACAGCACCCCGACCGTTACGACCCACGGCACGCAACGGTGGGCATCCGTCACCTGGAAGCTCACACAGGCCCACCTGTCCGGATCCGAGAACTTCGGAGCCATGTTCCGCCTCGCCGGCACACCCGGGATGGCCGTCCGTTCGGTACACCTGGCCACCCAGCCGCCGGCGGCGGGCGCGACCGGCGGCTGAGGCCTCCCCGCGCCACGGACGCCTCCAACGCCCACAGCGGTGCCACCGTCCGGACTGCCGGCGGGCGAGGTCGGGCGATCCAGACGGAGGGCGGCTCTGACCGCGCACACGGGCAGGGCGGACGCCCTTCCCGAACAACCTGGGCCTCACCCCTCCCCCGTGGGCAACTGGTACCATGAGGCCTGCGCCCGCCACATGCGGGCATAGAGGCCATCGAGAGACAGCAGGCGCTCGTGGGTGCCCTCTTCGACCACCCGGCCTTCGTCCAGCACGAGGATGCGGTCGGCGGCGCGCGCGACGCCGAGCCGGTGGGATACCACCACCGCCGTACGGCTGCGTCCCAGGGCGAGCAGGCGCCGGACGATGTCGACCTCCGCGAGCGGGTCGATGGCGGCCGTCGGCTCGTCCATCACGATCAGGTCGGTCTGCGGCAGGATGCCCCGCGCCAGGGCGAGCCGCAGCCACTGGCCGCCGGAAAGGTCCCGCCCGCCGAACTCGTTGCCCAGCCAGGTGTCCAGCCCCGCGCCCAGATCGGAACCGGCGCGCTCCAGGGCATCCGCCAGAGCGGCGTCGTCCTCGCGGCGAGCCAAGTCGCCGAAGCCGACGTTGTCGCGCACCGGCAGGGTGTAGCGGACGAAGTCCTGCAGCACGGCGCTGGCACGGCGCGCCGTCCCCACCGCGCCGGAGGACGGCGCGTAGAGGCCGAGTAGGAGCGCCGCCAAGGTGCTCTTACCCGCTCCGTTTGGCCCGACCAGCGCGACGACCTCGTGTGCCGCCACCCGCGCGCTGACGCCTCGGAGGACATCGGTGTCCGCTCCCGGGTAGCGGAACCCGATCTCTGAGGCGGTCGCGGCCGCCGGGGCCTCACCGCCATCCGGCGGGACGGCCTCCGCCGCGGGCTCGGCCAGGATCTGGGACACGTCGTCGAGTACGGTGGCGTGCTCATGCATGGTTCCCGCCGTGTAGAGGACCCCGCCAGCAGCCCCCTGCAGCCCCGTGACCGCCTGGAGCATCCCCGCGAACACCCCGGCGACGTCGGGCCGGCCCGCCACGTGCACTCCCAGAAACGCCAGCGCCGCCACCAGTGCCGCGATGTTGCCGGCCTCGGCGAACCCGTCCCACCCCAGGCGCCTGGAAGCGGCGCGCCGGTCCTCGGCGGTCCACTGCCGGAAGGCCTGCTGCCAGCGCTGCCGCAGCCACGGACCGAGCGCGAGCAGACGCACCTCGGCCGCAGGCGCCCGGCTGGTCATGAGGTCGTTCAGGGCGCCGCCCACGCGTTGCGGGCGGGCCACCCGCTCGTCGCGCTCGCGCTCCGCCGCCGCGATGCGGGCGCGGGAGACGACAAGGGGGATCGCCGCGGCGAGGATTGTCACGACCAGCACGGCGCCGCCGCCCAGGACGAGCACCGCGCCAAGGAGGCTCAACACGCGGACCGCCTGGTTGATCAAGCCCAGAGCGCCCTCGGTCCAGCCCTTGAGGCGCTCACTGAGGTTGGCGCTCGCCCGCGCCAGTCGGTCCTGAAACGCGGGGTCCAGGAAGCGCACAAGCGGCACCGATCCGGCGCAACGCAGCACCAGCGCCTGCACCCGCAGCGTCGCCGTGTTGGAGACCCAGGCATCGGTGACCTCCCGCAGCATGTTGGTGCCGAGTTCGACGACCACCACGCCGATAAAGGCGGCGGTCCAGGGCAGCGCCGGGGCATGGCCCGTCAACCCGTCGACGAGTCCCGCCACGGTCACGCTGTACAGCCCGGCCGTGCAGCCGTTCAGCACCCTGACACCCGCCGCGACCAGCACCGGCAGCGGCGCGCCCGCGAAGACGCGCCGGACCAGGCCAAACGTCCGCCGCCACGCCCCGCTCATCGGTACCACTCCGCCTGGCCTGAGAACATGCGCGCGAACAGCCCGCCCTGTGCCAGAAGATCCCGGGGCGACCCCTGCTCGACCAACCGCCCGCCCTCCAGCACCAGCACGCGATCGGCGAGCCGGGTCGGGCCCAGGCGGTGCGAGACGAGTACCGCCGTATGCCCCGCGGCCAGCGCGGCGAAGCGCTCGAACAGCGCCAGCTCGGCGAGTGGGTCCAAGGCAGCCGTGGGCTCGTCGAAGACGACCAGATCCGCGTCTGCGCGGAACAGCGCCCGCGCGATCGCCAGCCTTTGCCACTGGCCGCCCGAAAGGTCGGTCCCGCCGAACTCGGGGCCCAGCAGGCGTTCCACGCCGGCACCGGTGGGGGATGCCAGATCGGGGAGGTCCACCAGATCAAGCACCCGCCGCAGCCCCGGTGCCTGATCTGCCAGGTCCGGGGTTGCGCCCCCGATGTTCTCGCCCACGGTGGCGGGCAGGCGCAGGGGCTGCTGGAACACGGCGGCGCAGTGGTGGCGGATCTCGGCCGGGGCCAGTCCGGCAAAGTCCGTACCATCGGCCAGGATGCGGCCCGCCGTCGGGGGGCGCAGGCCCGTGAGCAGGGCGGCCAGAGTGCTCTTGCCCGCCCCGTTCGGCCCCACGAGGGCCACCAACGCTCCGGCCGCGATCTCGACAGAGATGTCCGCCAACGCGTCGGTCGAAGCCCCCGGGTAACGGTAGGAGACCGCTTCGAGGCGGATGGCTTCCCGCAGCGGGTGCGGAAAGCGTCCACGGCCCCCCGCCGTGGCGCACATGGCCCCCGGAGGATGGGGCTCCGCCGGAAGTGGCCCGGCCTGCTCCGCGGGCACCAGATCCAGGAGGACCCGCAGGTCTCGCGCGTAGCCCGCGTGCTGGATGAACTCCTGGCCACTGAACGCGATCCGAGCCAGGCCGTTGACCAAACCGCCGATGGCAGTGAGCACGAGTGCCGCCGCACCGGGTTCCACGCGGTGCCGAACCAGCACCACGGCCACCAGCGAGCCCGCCAGCACCGCTGTGAACCCAGCGGTGGAGGCGACGCCGTCCATGGCGTTGCGCCGCAACAACCGCAGGCGGTCGTCCATATAGGAGGACAGGTTGCGCTGCCACCGCATGAGGAGTTCGTCCCGCAGGCCAAAGAGGCGGACCTCGGCGGCGTGCTGCCGCGCCGTGAGGCAGGTGGCGTAGTAGTCCGCGAGCCTCCGGTCCCGGGTACGCTCGACATCCAGTGCGCGGACGCGCGCGCCCGCCCGCATCAACCGCCAGGTCAGCAGGGCGGTGAGCACCGCGAGTACCAGGGGAAGCCAGGCGGCGATAAGCGCCGCCCCCACCGCGTAGGCCGCCACTTCGGGGAACGTGCGCAGAAGTTGCAAGGCTTCGCCGATCAACTCCGGACCGCGGCTGTCGGCGCCGTCGGCCACGCGGCGGATCAGGTCGTACGTCTCCTCGGCGTCGAATGCCTCCAACGGCAGGTGCAGCATCTTGTCCTGGGCGCAGTTCTGCAAGTGGCCACCCGCGGCGATACGCAGCATCTCGCGCACCCAGCCCTCGACCGGGCCCGCCAGGCTGCTCGCGGCGAATACCGCGGCGAGTGCGGCGAGCCACGCAGCGACCGGGCCCGACCCCCCTCCCCGTGCATGGGCGAGGGCGTCCACGGCGCCGTGGATGGCCCAGAGATTGCCGGCAACCAGGACGGCACGCAGACCGGTGAGCAAGGACCATGCCAGGAGCGGCAGGGGTGCGGCGCGCGCCACGCACCCCAAAAGCCAGGGCAGGTCACGGAGCGGGGACGTACCGTCGACCGGCTTCGGGGCGATGGACGCGTTCATGCCGTTCGCCTCCCGAACACAGGTCGCGGAACGTCCGACTCCCGTGACCATGGTGACCACCCATCCGGGATGGCGACACGGGCTTGCGGCGCAGGCGGCGACCAGGGGCCGGTGGGCCAGGGCGAGACGCGCGGGAGCCACAAACCGAGCCAGGACAAATCCCCCGGGGGCGACGCACGGCGAAACTCAGGCGCGGACAGGGGTGTCCCCCTCCCTCCATCTATCCAGTGGTCGGGGGACGACAAAGATCACGCGCCGGTTGGGGACGTCCGCAGCAGCACCAGACGGTCGCGCGCATAGACGAAGTCCATGCCGTCCGCCGTCGTAACGCTTTCGAAACGCACCACGAAAGCCGGCACGCCAGCAGCCTCCACCTCACGGGCGGGGACCAGTCGGAGGCGCGGGTGGTCGCGCCTGAAGGCGCGACCCTGCGGTGTGGCGAGGGCGTTGCCGGGGGCGCCGCCGAGGCCGTAGGTCCGCCCGCAGTGCGGACATGCGATTTGCGTGCCGCGATAACCGACGAGGAACCGGTGCGCGTCCGCACTCACACGTACGGGGTTCTGGTGGGCGCATCCCGGGCAGGGAAGGCGCAGGTCTTGCACACCTGTGCCAAAGCAGGCGTGCCAGGCCGCCAACGCGGACTCCAACGCCGGGCCAAAGCCTCGCACCCCGGAAAACAGATCGGCGGGCGCGCGACCAAGAACCTGCTGGTCCCAAAGACGCAGCAGGGTGGTGCCCTCGCGGCAGCACTCCGGACAGTCCAGGTGCAGCCCCCGCCGGGGGTCGTAGCGTCCCCTGAGGCGACAGCGGCCGCACTGGAAGCACCACAACCGCGTCGACTGCCACAGGATGCCGGGATCCGGCGCAACAAGACCCAGCGCGGCGGCCTCCGGGTGCAACCGCGAGGTCAGCAACTGGCGAAGCTGATCCTTCGCCCGCTGCAGGCGCATGGCCGCAGCACCCGGCGTCACGCCCTCCCGGGACGCGATCTCGGCGACCGGCAGTTCCCGAACATAACGGGCGATGAGCAGCGCGCGCGCATTCCCGGGCAGTTGGGCCAGGGCCTGGTCCAGCAACCGCAGGACCTCCGCCCGTTCCACGCGCGCGGTCTGGTCGAGCGCGTCGGGGATGTCCAGGTCGTTGGGCCAGTCGACGGAGAGCTCGCGGGCGCGCCGTTTGCGCCACTCGTGGCAGACGTTGCGGGCAATGCCATCGAGCCAGGCGGAAAGCTTCGCCGGGTCGCGCAGGCGCTCCCCGCCACGCAAGGCGCGGTAGAGGACCTCCTGGGCGAGGTCCTCTGCGACGCCCGCGTCACCGGATAGCCGCGCGCACAGGCGCACCAGCCGCGGACGGACCGCGCCCATCCCATCCTCACCATGGTTGCGGACAGGAAGCCCCGCCCTGCCCAAAGACCGCGTGCCTTCCAAACCATGGACACCCCCCGCGGCATTGCCCCCATTCGTCCGCTTCGGCCGACCTGCGGCGGGGATACCCGTTGACGTGACCACCCCGACGGCGCCGCGTCCGGCGTCTGGCAGGCAACGCCCGCGGCGGTCGGGCCGACCAATGGCGCCTCGGGATCGCGTGCGGGCGCCGATGCGCGCCCTGCGGCCCCACTTCTTCAGACCCCGGCCACGCCGCCGGCCTCCATGGCCTCGCGCAGCAGGTGACAGCCGCGCACCGTCGCCACCAGATCGTCGGCGCCGAAGAAGGGCCGGCGCCGCTCCGGGCCGGCGCAGGCGGCGAGCCAGTCGCGCAGTTCGGCCGTCTCCAGGTCCGGTCCCGGCGGCACCAGCGGCTGCACCGCCACGCCGCCGGCCGAAACCCGCCCGGCCCACGGCTGGTCGCTGGCGGTGACGGCGCCCGTCTCGCCGAGGACCTCGATCTCGAACGACGGCCACGCGTAACGCACGCCAAGGGCTTTGCTGCATACTGCACCTCCTCGTTACGCTTTGATGCAGGTATTCAAGGACGGGATCAAAGACGCCCGGCGCCTGCCCAAAAAGGTGGAGTTGGCGGTCGGCCCGTCCATTCCTTTCCGGTCTCGTGGTCGAGAAGCCATAAGGCGTCCGCGTGAGGGGCCGCGCTGTCCTCGTCCATTTGTGTTCCGAACTCGTGCCACAGCCGTTCGCACTCTTTGATGACCAACTGAGCACCTGAATCCGTGACCCATATCTACCCATGGGTGACAGATCCAGTGCTGACGTATTGTGGCGCTCCCTGGAGGCCTCTATCGATGACAACCTGTAAGTGAGTGATCGGGATGTGGTCGCCGTAGTGAGAAGGGAGTATTGGGCTTCCCATTGTTGGTTCTGGAGCAGAAATGCGCACTGATCAACGCATGCAGGGGCAGACAGCACAAGGCTTGCGCAGAAAGTGGCCGATGGCAGCACCGGATGACCGTTGGGACGTTGTGGGACCGTCAACCGAAGGTCGCATACAGGTGCCCCAGCACAACACCCCAAGGATTGTGCCGAGCGTGACGCACCCGTAAACTGCGGGCGTGCCGGACCAACTTAGCGGCGCAGAGGATCAGGTTTTGGATAACGGTTCGAATGCGGCGGCGTTGAGCTTTCTTGCGCAATGGTACGGAAGCGTCGCCGATCGTCGTTTGGCCAACAATCCTCAGAATGTTGTACGTCAGAACAGCGATGTCTAGGATGAGTTGGTTTGTAGCGAACTTCCCACTCGGCAACCGCTCTAGATCCATATCGGTCTTGTATTCACTGTGGAATTGCTCCATCGTCCCGTGGTCCCGGTAACAACGAACGACTACAGTCGGTTCATCCGCAAGCGAAGTCCAATACGAGTCCACCTCGACCTCCGGTAGCAACAGGCGCTCGCCTTTCGCGGTGACCGTCCGTTCCGTAACCTCGTAGAACACACGTACCAGGGCGTGAGCCTGTCGTGGCGCAAGGTAGCAAACGCCGCGGTACACCTTCTTGCCGTCGCGGAGTGTTTCGACCCCGCCTTCGCGCTTGGCGCGCTCGAGCCAGCCAGCCAAACTTTCCTGGCGGAGGTTACGCTTGATGAGATAGTCCACCTTGTTTTCTTCGCACCGATCGATGTTCTCAGTCGCATCGTTGCCAGAGTCCATCCG
>DAHWHT010000270.1 GCA_027335515.1 Clostridia bacterium | reverse complement strand
CCAGGTCCGCCGCGCTGAACTCCCGGTCGCCCACCCAGAAGGGCGGGTCCCAACGCCGTGCCACAGTCTAGCGCCCCGACCCTAGCATCGCCCCTCACGCCTCGCTTGTCAACTATGCTCCTTTGATCATCGACGGCTCCTAAGACGGCGCTACATCCGTAGTCCGAGGCAAACCGCGACGGCGACGGGGGATATGCGGACGCATTTGACCCGCCGACTGGGAGCATACGCCGAACCCGCAGCCCGACACCGAGCGGGAGTTCTGCGGTCACATGGGGCGCGCGGGCAGGCCCCGGGCGGAGCGGTCATTCGAAGCCGTACTGGGGAAAACCCGACGTACGGAATTTTAGGGGGGAGGGTGGCGCGCAGCCAGTAACCGTTATGCGCCAGCCGGTGAGAGTCCGGCCGCGCGGAACTGCCCGTTCACGCGCGTAGGGAATCGGACGCCGGGGTAGGGCGACCGCTCCGGTGAAAGCTCCGAGGATAGAGCCTCCGCTGCCCGAGAGGGTGGGACCCACCAGGGAGGCGAACGAGCGCTCGGGCCGTAGCATGAAGCGAATGTTGCCGCGTCGAAATCCCCCCTCAGCAGAAGTGGGTGCTGGGGACCAGAGAGAGCCGAGCCTCGTTCACCTAGGCGAAGGCTGTTACCCTCGGCGAAGAGACGGGCGAGTGCAGTCGAGGAGTCTCTCCGGCGTATGGACAGCGGCACGGGCGCAAGGGGCATAACGCAAAGCTGGGAAGGGCTCGTGCCCCGCCGGGAGCATCCGCGAACAGCAGGGCGGACCGTATAAGCGATAAGGCGAAGTCGGTCCGTGGGCGCGAGTCTGGCGGATCGGGCCGTAGTACCGAAGAAGCTGCGGACAACACAACCGCGGCCGAGGAAAGGGCCCGTGGGTGACCCAAGGTACGACAGAGGGCATCGGCGGGGACACAGAGCTCCGACAACCGAGTACGACAAAGTCGCACCCGTAGTCCGATGCAAACCGCGACGGCGACGGGGGATATGCGGACGCATTTGACCCGCCGACCGAGAGCGCCAACGCCGAACCCGCAGCCCGACACAGAGCGGGGATTCTGCGGTCACCAGAAGCGAAGGCGCGCGGGCAGGCATCAGGCGGAGTGGTCACTTGAAGCCGTGTTGTGGGAAAACCCGACGCACGGAATTTTAGGGGGGGCCGAGGAAACCAGGCACGGTGTGTGGACTGAGGCACTCCAACAGCCGAAAGGCGGAGAAACGGATGTACCGCCACCTACACCAAGGCGCCTCGGCTCTACCCGGCAACCGAGCATGGCCGCGGAATGCGACACTCCGGGAACCGAAAGGCCGGAGAAACCGAGACCAGAGCCTACACTCCAGGCGCCACCCTTCTACCCGGCGCGGGACGAGCATCGGCTGGCCAAGGCGCAGCATCGGTTGTCCCGCAAGCAGAAGGGCTCGCGTAACCGCAGCCAGGCGCGGCGGAAGGTGGCTCGCCTCCCTGCCCGCATCGCCGACCGGCGACGGGACTTCACGCACAAGCGCACCACGCGCCTGATCCGCGAAAACCAAGTGGTGTGCGCCGAGGGATTGAACGTGAAAGGCATGCTGGCGCAGCCGACGCTCGCGCAGAGCATCGCCGACGTGGGCTGGGGCGAACTCCTGCGACCACTGGAGTACAAGGCACGGTGGTCTGGCCGGGCCTTTAGCAGCATGGCCTGACGCGGTAGTTCCATTCCGGGTGGAACTCGTCGCGCTCGACCTGCACCTCCTTGAGCTCGTCGTCAGAGACTGCCACCCCTGTTGGATATTCAGAGGTGTCGAGCTGGGCGCGGACCTTGAGCCCCTTTGTTGTCGTGGTGTTAGCGATCAAGTTGACGATGACTTCGTGGGAGGTAAGTGGCCGCCCTCGCGTGTTCATAGTGATGTGGGACAAGAGCCGGTGCTCTATTTTGTTCCACTTGCTGGTGCCGGGAGGAAAGTGGCAGACCCTGATTGTCAGGCCAGTGTCGTCGGCCAGGTGCTGCAATTGGAGTCGCCATAGGCGCGTCCGGGGATTGTTGCTTCCGCCGCCGTCTGCAGTGATCAGCAACTCGGTGGCATCGGGGTAGGCCGGCTGGCCCATGGTGTGCCACCAGGCAGCGATGCTGTTCACGGCAAAGGCCGCAGTGTCGTGGTCGGTCCCGACGTTAACGAAGGCCTCGTTGCGGATCGGGTCATAGACCCCGTAGGGGGAGACCTTGCCGGCTTCGGTGGGGAAATCGTGTACATCCACGGCCTCCGGTTCGCCCTGGGGGCGCCACTCCTTACCGCCGTTTTTGAAATTGCCGACGAGTTCCTTTTTCTTCGTGTCGACGGAGATCACCGGCTGACCACGGTCCTGGTAGTCCTGGGCGGTCGCGTTGATGTGGCGGAACTGCGCGTCGCGATCGGGATGTTGCTTGCCTTCCAGCCGCTTGCGGTTGGACTGCAATGAGTAGCCGATTTGACCAAGGAGGTCCCCAACCAAGGAGTGACTGACGTGGTGGCCCTTGCGGTTGAGTTCGGCAGCCAACTTGCGGGTGCTCTTGCAAGTCCAGCGCAGGGGTGAGCAGGGATCCCCACGTGCCTCTGGTGCCACCATGGACTCCAGGTCTGACAGCAGGGTGGGATCGGTCTCGGTCGTCGGCCGGCGGCCGCCCCCGGGCCGCCGAACCCGATCGGGCTCCAGTGCGTCCGGGTTCTCCAACTCGTGCAATCCGCAGCGCACCGTGTTTTCGGCCATATCGACCAGCACAGCCACGCGCTCGACGCCGCCGGCACCGTAGGTCTTGGCCTCCGCACCGGCCAACAGGCGGCGTTGCTTCTCGTTCAGGAAGGGGGCAAGGGCCTTGAACCGGTCTTTGATGCGTGCCGCGGTCCTCTCGTTCAGCATCTGGTCCGCGGTGAGCACGCTTGCGCCTCCCTCCGCTGCCGTCGCGCTGCCGTCGGGGTCCGTTACCGTCTCCGCCACGAGGGCCTGGCGGAAGTCGGGCCGCAACGGATACACGAAGACCTGCTTGGGGGTCCCGGCTTGTTCATAGCGACGGTCCTGCCGTCCCGTCCCCGCCGTGTGTCCCAGCAAGGTCCAGTTCGCCGCCCGGTAGCAGGTGCCCCGCCATGGCGGCGCGACGAAGGTCTCCACCACCACCGGCGCATACCCAAAGCGCGCCAGCCAGTCACCGGGCAACCGGTGTAGGGCCAGCGCCAGGGCATGGCTGGCCAGGTGCGGCACACGCACGCCGCTACGGATCAGGAAGCGACTGTTGGCGACGATCCGTTGCCGAAACCGTTGTTGCTGCTCCGCGGTCCAACCCAGCCACGCGTCGCGCACGGCCACGTTGCGCGCCGGTGCCGCAAAGAGCAGCGCGCCCAGGACTTCTCGTCTGCCGTTGACCTCGCCGTAGATCCAATACCGCTGATGTGCCCCAAAGCCACGCTGAAACCCCAGCGCATGCTGGGCGGCCACCGTGGCGTCCCAGACGGCCCTCTCCTCCGCGGCCACCGGCTCCACCGTGATCGGTCGTACCTCTGCCAACGTCACCACGATCTCCAGCGACCCAAGAGAACTGCCCCTCAGCCTTGCCGGCCGTCGCGGCGGTTGCTCCCGCTTGGTCGGCAACTGCACCATGCCGGCCGCCGCCAACTGCTCCAGCAACGACAGGCATGAATGCGCCCGCAGCTGGCCGTTCGGCGCCTCCCACTCCAAGTTCTCGCAGATGGTCTGCGCGAGTTCCCATCGGCTCAGAGTCCCGAACCG
>DAHWHT010000269.1 GCA_027335515.1 Clostridia bacterium | reverse complement strand
ACCCCAACCCAGATCCTGTCAGAGCTATCACGCTACGGAAGCACCGGTCCGTCCACGGGACTCCCACCCCTGCCCGCTCCGAGCACGGTTCGGGTGCTTGTGGGCGGTGGTGCGACGACGGCGGCCTCTGCCCTGGCCGTGGCCGGCATGCATGCCACGCTGGCGTCGCTACCCGCCTCGGCGGGCGCCACTCAAGTCCTCTATCCGCCGGGCGACCTCCCTGCGGCCGAGCTTGTGGGGCGGATCATCGGCCAAGGGAACGAGCAACTGGAACCGGCGGACGTTGCGACCATCGAGTTGGAGCCGGGCAACTGAACGAGCGCCGCGTTGCGTTAGGCGCCGGGGATTGTCGCCACGGCTGGAGCCGCCGTTCTGGGTCGGACACCGTGAGTTCACAGACGCGGACCTCGATCTGATGTGCGAAGTGACCCGGCGGTTCCCGCGGCTGAGCCGCTGGGAGCTGGCACTGAGGGACTGTTAGGGATTACTGCAGTAGGGCTTGACCGTGTGGGCGCCGGCTTGTACCGCAGCGTGGGGTGATGTGCAACGGCGTCGCGATGGGATCCGCCGTTCTGGATCGGGGACCGGATGTTCACGGAAGCGGGTCTCGATCTGATCCACTGAACGGTCACTCGCTTTTCGGGCTCTGCGGCACCATGTGTGGGTTGAGGCTCGGCTGAAGGGCACTTCGGAGGTCGCAACGTAGCCGGTATCGTCGGAAGGCGCCCGATGGCCCTGGCCAAGGAGCCTCTGCTGCCGCCGCCACGGCTGTCCTGCGGCGGAGCAATCGCCCTGGCGCGGAGTGCGGCCAAGGAACGGCGGTGGTAGCGCGACGGGGCACGGTCACGCGCCGGGCGTACCAGGCGCGACGGCCGTGCGCACCATGGCCACGATGCCTTGCGCCGTTTCCAATGCTTCCTTGGCTTGCGCTTCCGTAACCGTCGTGTCCCCCGGGTAGCGCGGCTCGACGGCGAAATCCGTCAACCGTGCGCCCGCATTGCCACATGCCAGCAGAAACGCGGTACCGATGTCCCTGTTCAGGTCGGACACGGCAAGCAGGAGTTCCAGAATATCGTGGGTGCGGTTCAGGGGGCCGCCGAGGTGGAAGATCAATGCCTTGATGGCCTTTTCTGCTGCCTGCTGCGCATGGTACGCGGCATTGCGGGGGAACCGTGCCCCCCGCGCTTCCAACAGGTCTTCCTCCGCGAACCTCAACCACTCATCCACGGCCCCCGCGCGCGCCCACTCCCCCGCGAGTTCCGCATAGTGGCTGCGTCCGCCGTGTCGCGGATAGAGGAGGACACCCTCGGCCAGCGCGTCACGGACGACGGTGCTTCCTGCGGCTAGGCGCCGTCGCAAATCGTCCGGATAGTAGGTGAACACGTCAGCGAGAATCCCAGGATGCTCGGCATCCCCGCGCACCGTTTTCCAGGCCAGCGGCCGGAGGTCGGCAGCGGGTGCAGCACCAGTCCGCAGAACAACGAGTAGGTCCGCATCGCTGTCAGGGCGGTGCGTTCCGCGGGCACGCGACCCGAAGAGCAACACTTCCTCGGGGTCAAGGGTAGCGACGAGACGGGCCACCGCTTCCTCCAGGTGGTAGCTGGTGATTGGCAAGGCCATCCGTCCGTCCCCCCTTGGTCGGTTGTTGGTTGCACAAGCCAGGGCACTGCGCCGAAGAACGGTACCAGTATAGCGTGTGTATCGGAGCCGATGGATCCGAGAGGGAAGTGCCGGAGGCTGTCGGGCCGGCCGGGTTGATGCGCTTGGCATCCGCTGATGTGGTGCGCGGACGGCGCGCGGACGGCGACCGAGGCAGAGCCGCTGAACCAGTGCTTACCCCTGTGGCCTCAACGGACCCGAGCCCACCCGGTGCGCCCGCTCCGCGCCTTCCCGTTCCGCCGCACGGTGTTCCGGCGTGCTCCGCCGCCATGTGCGGCGGACCCGGGGGGCGCGCGGAGGACGCGAACAACGTTGGGAGGCGCTGATGCGGGGGGCGGTGGTCGCTCGCGCACCGCTCGCAGATGCGGCGACCCGCCAACGAATCCCCATAAGAGGGTAGGTGCTGTAACCTAGAACGCCAACAACCCTTCACTTCACCCCCCCCCATTTTATGTATACTGGGGTCATGAAGGTGAGGATCAGCGAAGCGGCGCGGGAACTGGGTGTGCATCCGGAGACGCTGCGCCGGTGGGAGAAGACAGGCAAGATCGAAGTGGAGCGGACGCCGACTGGCTTGCGCCGCTATGACCTCGCCAAGCTCCGCGGCTTGGCCCCGCACAAGGCGCCGTCGACCCGGACCACGTTGCTCTACGCGCGGGTCTCATCCCACGATCAAAAAGAGGACCTGGCCCGCCAAGCGGCGCTGCTGGAATTGTTCGCCGCCGCCAACGGCTGGACCTATGAGGTGCTGCAGGATCTCGGGTCGGGGCTCAACTACCACAAGCGGCCTGCGGCAGCCCATCCGCCGGGTCTGTTCCGGGGAAGTCGGCCGGCTGGTCCTGACACACCAGGACCGGCTCCTGCGGTTCGGTTCGGAGTTGGTCTTCTGGCTGTGTGAACATTTTGGCACCGAGGTGATCATCGTCCATGCGTCGGAAGTATGGAACCGGGGAGAGCGGCGGGCTGACGCAGGTCACCGCCCCTGGATGCGGCGGGAAGAAGGGGATCGCCCCTCTCCCGCCGTTTCTCGCTCAGGCATTGCATCGCTTGACCCCAGGCGGACCCGGTGGTAGTCTGCGCGCCGACAGATCCTTCGGGGCAGGGTGAGGGTGGACAACATCCAAATCCCGACCGGCGGTGATGCCACGCGCAACCAACCACCGCGTGGACGAGCGCCGCGAGCCAGTCGCCAATCGGCGCAGGCAGGACACCGGTGCGAATCCGGGGCCGACGGTACAGTCCGGATGTGAGAAGGATGTCTTGCGCACGGCGCGTCGCATGGTCGCGCCGTCCAGACGGTCCATCCCCGAGGGTCGCCGCCGAAGGCGGGTGATCGCGCGTGATGGGCCGAGTTCTGCAACTCGCGGCTCGCGCCGCAGGGCGTACCGCACCCAATCCGATGGTCGGCGCCGTCCTGGTTCAAAATGGCCAGGTGGTCGGCGAGGGCTGGCACCGCGGCGCGGGACACCCGCACGCGGAAACCGAGGCCCTGGCCAAGGCGGGTCCACGGGCGCGCGGCGCGACGCTCTACGTCAACCTGGAACCATGCAGCCACCACGGTCGGACCCCGCCCTGCGCGGATGCGCTCATCGCGGCGGGAGTCTCCCAGGTCATTGCCTCCATGGAAGACCCCGACCCCCGCGTCCGTGGTCAGGGCTTCGATCGGCTGCGTGCGGCCGGCATCGCCGTCCGCGTTGGCGTCGAGGCTGAAAGGGCGCGGCAGCTCAATCGTTGGTATGTCACCTCGCGCACGCGGGGCCGACCCCGCGTCCTGTATAAGTGGGCCCAGACACTCGACGGCGCCGTCGCGACCACCGGTGGCGACGCGCATTGGGTCTCGGGCAAAGAGGCACGCCGCGAGGTCCACCGCCTGCGGGCCAGACTGGATGCGGTCGTGGTCGGCATCGGTACCGTGCTCTCGGACGACCCGCGGCTGACCGTCCGCCACACCCCTGGCCGCGACCCCCTGCGGGTCGTCGCGGACCGTCAGGCGCGCACCCCGCCGACGGCCCGCCTGCTCCCCGCCTGGGTCTGCGTGGGGCCGGACGCACCCACCGACCGCGTCCACAAACTGGAATCGGCCGGCGCCCGGGTGGTCACGGCAACCACACCACAGGACATCCTTGCCGCCCTGCAGCGACATGGCTGCCTCGGTGTGCTGCTGGAGGGTGGGCCCCGCCTCGCCGCGGCGTTCCTGGCTGCGGGGTGCGTCGACGAGGTCGCGGTTGCCGTGGCCCCGAGCCTCGTCGGAGGGGGTCTGTCCCCCTTTGCCGGGCCCGGCGTGGCGCGGATGGCACAGGCCCTCCCGCTGCGTGACCTGCGTGTCCGACGCCTTGGAGCGGATCTGTGGATCACGGGGATGGTGTGAAGATGTTCAGCGGCCTGGTCGAAGCGGTTGGGCGCCTGCAGTCGCGGGAAGGCGATCGTCTGCGCTTTGCCTGCCCGTTCGCGGCAGAACTTGCCGTCGGAGAGAGCGTGGCGGTCAACGGGGTGTGCCTCACCGTCGAGGTTCACGACGCGAGCGGCTTCGCGGCCACCGCGGTCGCAACCACCCTGCGGCGCACCAACCTCGGGGCGCTGCGCATCGGCGACGCCGTAAATCTGGAACGCGCCCTGCCGGCCGACGGCCGTTTTGGTGGGCACATCGTCCAGGGCCATGTGGACGGCGTCGGCACGGTCGGTGCCCGCACCGCGGATGGTCCGTGGACCCTGCTGCGCGTGGCGGCCCCGGCCGGGATTCTGCGCTACATCGTCCCGCGGGGTTCGATCGCCGTCGACGGGGTCAGCCTCACGGTGGCCGATCGCGACGACGCGGGCTTCGCCGTCGCTCTGATACCCCACACAGAGGCAAACACCACCCTCGGCTCGCTCGCCTTGGACGCGCGCGTCAACCTGGAGGCCGATATCGTCGCGAAGTATGTGGAGGGCCTGATGCGGGCAACCGCGGGGGGGGTGGGCAGCGATGCCCGGCGCTGACGGATTGCAGGACATCACGCAACGCGTCGAGGCTGCCATCGCCGACATCCGGGCGGGGCACTTCGTGGTGGTCATGGACGACGAGAGCCGCGAGAACGAGGGCGACCTGATCATGGCGGCCCAACACGTCACGGCCGAGCACATCAACTTTATGGCCCGCGAGGGTCGCGGCCTGATCTGCCTGCCGATGACCGGCGGGGAACTGGATCGACTGCAGTTGCCGCCGATGGTTCAGCGCAACGAAGAAAGCATGCGCACGGCCTTTTCGGTCTCCATCGACGCCCGCGGGGTGGGCACCGGTATCTCGGCGGCCGCCCGCGCGCGAACCGTGCAGGTCGCGACCGACCCGGCGTCCAAACCGGAGGATGTCGTACGTCCGGGACATATCTTCCCGCTGCGGGCTGCAGAGGGCGGGGTGCTGCGCCGCACCGGCCACACCGAGGCCGCCGTCGACATGGCCACCCTCGCCGGCCTGCGGCCCGCGGCCGTGCTCTGCGAGATCATGAACGAAGACGGCACCATGGCCCGCCTGCCGGAGTTGGTGGTCTTCGCCCGCCAGCACGGCCCGCGGCTGCTGACCATCGCCGACCTGATCGCCTACCGACGCCAGCGCGAACAACTGGTGCGCAGAGTGGCCGAATCCCACCTGCCCACCAAGCACGGTGACTGGCGCATGGTGGTCTATGAGACGCCGGCCGCAGACGCCCCGCAGGTCGCGCTGACCATGGGCCCGATCGACGACGGGCGCCCCGTCCTGGTGCGGATGCACAGCGAATGCCTCACCGGGGACGTCTTCGGTTCCCTGCGCTGCGATTGTGGCGAACAACTGGATGCGGCCATGGCGGCCGTGGCGAACGAGGGTCGTGGCGTCGTCTGCTACCTGCGTCAGGAGGGCCGGGGCATCGGCCTGACCAACAAGGTGCGGGCCTATGCCCTGCAGGATGGCGGCCTGGACACGGTGGAGGCCAACCTGGCACTGGGATTTCCTCCAGATGCCCGCGACTACGGCATGGGCGCCCAAATGCTCGCCGACCTGGGGGTGCGCCAGATCCGGCTCCTCACCAACAATCCGACCAAGCAGTATGCGCTGGCGGGCTTCGGCCTCGAAATCGTCGAACGGCTGCCGCTGCACGTACCCCCGCACGCGGAAAACGCCGGTTACCTGGCCACCAAAAAGACCAAACTGGGGCACCTGCTGCCGTAATCCGGCCCCGCCGGCTGGACGCCGGGGCCTTCGGCCTTCGGCCAGCGGCTCAGAACCCCTGGTAGATGAAGGGGGGCGGCGTGAAGTGCCCACCCCCATACATCAGAATCAGGGCCGCAATCAGGGCCAGGTAGTACAGGGTGAGGGCCACGCCGCGCACCAGATCCGAACCGGCCAGCAGCCGTACCACGGCGCGCAGGCGATCGACATCCCCCATCATCCGTTCGGGTCCCTCCCCCGCCACGGGCAGCGACCGCGCGCCCGGCCTACGGATCCTTCGCGCCGCCGGATCCGTGCGGCGCAGCACCCCACGTTCGAGTGCCCGCCCACGGGCGGAACGATACCGCGGCGGGCCGCTTTGGGCAACTCGCCCCACCCCCACAGCCGAAATCTGAGGCGCGCGCCGGCGCACCCCGCCCCCGGCGCACCCCCCCAGCGAGGGGCCCGCGCCGCGCGACCCCACGCTTGCTGCCGAGCTTCAGCGACCGGGGGTCCGCGCCAGGCGCAGGAAGGCGCGCATCTGCGTCAGCGACATGGCGCCGGTATAGGTGGCGCGGATCACGCCCGTCCGATCCAGAAAGAAGCTCGTCGGATAAAAGTGTACCCCGTAGGCGTCCGCCACCGCGCCACTCCGGTCAAAGGCGAACGTCCAGCCAAAGCCCCGCGGGCGTGTGTAGGCCAAGGCGACCGCGGGGGATTCCCGGACGTCGATCCCCACCATGGTCAGTCGCGCGCCCTCGGCCCGATGGAAGCGCTCCAGCACCGGCATCTCCCGCCTGCATTCGACGCACCAGCTGGCCCAGAAGTTCAGCAGCACCGGGCGACCGCGCAGCGAGGCCAGGCGCAACCCGCCGCGGGCCTGGGGCAGGGCAAACCCCGGGGCGCGAAAACCCACCGCCCGCCAGGCCGGAAGCCGGCCAGCCCGCGCGACGCCCGACCGCGCACTGAGGAAGGCGCCCGCCAACAGACACGCCAAGAGCCACAGGGCCGCCGGTCGCTTCACGATGGCACCCGCCGCGCCGGCCGTCCGCGCGCGTCAAGCCGCAGCGCCATGGCGATGCCGAAAGCCGCCAGCACGACATCCCCCCACTGGGTGAGGGACCAGTTCCCGTACGACAGCGGGCCCGGCACGGCGAATCCGAGGACGAAGCGAAAGGCCGACCCGAGCGCCACCAGGGAGGCGACGTTCTGTCCGAGGTAGTCGCGCCTCGGATACTGCCAGGTCAAAAGCAGCGCCAACAGCGCGAATCCCACCAACCCATACAGTTGCAGTGGCACCACGGAAGGCCCGCCCCCGAGCACAAGGCCGAAGGGCGGCGGCGCCGGTCGCCCCGTGCCCGGCATGCCAAGCCAGCCGACCGCCAGCCCCAGGGCCGCACCCGGGGCAAGCAGATCGGCCAGCGCCAGCCAGGATGGTTGGCCCGCGCGCCGCGACCACCAAAGGGCCGCCCCCGCGCCGACCAGGGCCCCGGCATACGAAAGCGACGCTCCGGTGACGGCAAACCACACGAGCGGATCGCGCCAGGTGAGATCCGGCACCAGGAGCTGGTTGCCCAGGCGCCCCCCCACCACCGCACCGACGGCCAACGGGGTCAGGGCCGCATCCACAGCCGCCCTCAGGGCCGCGGCGCCATCGCCCACCCCGGCCAGGCGCCGCGCCAGCCAGCGACCACCCAGGGCGCCAAGCAGGGCTGCGATGGTGAAGCTGCTGAGACCAAACGGTCCCAGGATCGGCACCCACGGCGGCAGTGGCAGCAGCAGGCCGTCCCCTCCTCTCGCCGCCGACCCGGCGGATCAGTCGCCGCGGCCCGTGGCGGTCGACCGGCGGGGGGCCGGCAAAGGACGGATGTCGGGTACGGCAAAAAAGAGAAGGACGCCCAGCACGGAGGCAACCGCCACCCCGCCATACATCCCGGCCCACCCGTGCCTGGAAAGCAGCAGGGTCAGGACGATCGGGCCGGCCGCCAACCCCACGGCTCGAAACACGGCCACCAGGGACAACGCCTCGCCGGCCTGCTCGTCGCGGTAGAGGCCCAGTGCCATCCGGTTCAGCGGCGCGCCCATGGTGAAGGCGGTCGCCACCCCCAGGGCGAGCATGGCCAGGACGAAGGTCAGCAGCGTCAGACCGGGTAGCGCCAGCAACACCCCGCCCACCGCTCCCGCCACCAGACCGACCTGCAGAATGCCGCGCGGCCCCATGCGATCGGTCAGCACGCCCCCCCCCCCGGCCAGCACCGCACCGGACAGGGCGGCCGGCATCAGGGCCACACCGGAGGCGAAGACGGAAAAATGCAACCGGTCCTGCACCAGCGTCGGGATGAAAACCGCGGCGGACATGTCCAGGCCGATCAGCGCGGCCCCCGCGATCATGGCCATCCCGGCGCGGTTGGTCAGGGGCTCGGTATCCAGGAAGGGGCGCGTGGCCCGGCGCTGCCGCGAAAGAAAGACCACGCCACAGACCAGGGCCGCGCCCACGCCCGCCAGCCGCCCGCCGCTGCCGCCCGCCGACAGGGCCAGCAGCGCGCTGGCCAGGAACCCCCCGAAGCTGATGCCGCCCAACCAGTCCGGGATCGTCGCGTCACCGGGGGCAAGCGCCTCCGGGGTCCGCCGCACCAGCAGCAGCACCAACAAC
>DAHWHT010000268.1 GCA_027335515.1 Clostridia bacterium | reverse complement strand
TCTGTCCGCCTGAGCTACGGGCGCCTGCACCAAGACGGTCTTGCAAAAGCGCCATCCCTGCAACCAACCCGCGCCCCAGCTATTTTATCATGCGCACGCGTTGCCCGCAACGCCCGCGTGGTCAACCGGATGCGCCCTGTGCACGCCGGGTGAGGTCCACAGGCCCGTCCCCACCTGCCGTCCCTACCTCCGCTGATCCGTACCCGGAGACTGACGAGAGGCGCAGCCCGCGCCGTGTGCACCGCGCGTAGGTCACCTCAGCCTGTCCCCGTAGCATCCATAATACGGAATCACCAAGGTACAAGTCTGTGACCCATCGGCCGACCTCATTATTCCTCGGCGAGTTGCCCACCATCCACCACGACAGCCTCCCCTGTCATGAAGGCGGAGTCATCTGAGGCGAGGAAGGCAAATACCCCGGCGACTTCCTCGGGGCGGCCGAATCGGCCGAGTGGGATTTTTCCAATATAGTCGCCAATAAAGCTCTCACCTCCCCCACTCTCGCCTACCAGCTCTGTAGCTATAAATCCAGGACATACGCAATTGACTCGGATCCGGTACTCGGCTAGCTCGATGGCCATGGTTTTCGTCAGGAGGATGACCCCTGCCTTCGAGGCATTGTACGCGGCCAGTCGCCGCTCGCCGACCAAGCCGTTCGTGGATGCCATGTTGATGATCGTGCCAGCACCTTCCTGGACCATCGCGCGTCCGACGCGCTGGCCCATCAGAAACATGCCTTTGAGATTTACTGCCAGGGTCCGATCCCAATCTGCTTCGGACATGTCGAGGAATGGCGAAAACGTAGCCACTCCTGCATTGTTCGCGAGGATATCGATGTGGCCCCACACGCCAAGCGCCTTTTCCACCAGGGCAGCGACGTCACGCGCGCTGGACACGTCGGTAACCTGCGCGTGTACCGCCCCGAGAGGCGTCAACTCCGCCAAGACGGCATTGATACGCTCGCTTACCACGTCGCAAAGCAGCACAGCGGCACCCTCTTGAAGGAACCGTTGCGCGATGGCGCGCCCGATACCCCGCCCCGCCCCCGTGACGATGGCCGTTTTGCCAGACAGGCGCATGCCCGTCACCTCCGCACTCCCTCGATGCCCAAGCACGCAGCGTGCCTGTATTCCCCCTGGAGGTTGGCGGTGGGACAGCGAGTTCCTGCCGAGCGGCGTCGGCGGCCAGCGCTTCCCCATCCCCCCACGTTCGGCGACAAGGTCTTAGACCACCATGGAGGCTTTCTGAGGCAGCCGGGTGCTCGCCGCATGGGGGCAGCTGTGCCCCCCTACAGGATGATGGTGATGGACGCGCAATAGGGAGCCTACCGGACCGAAGGGGTTGGGTACCGGGTACTAGGTGCGTTGCCACTGCGGCTCGGCTTTCACTGTTGGAACCATGTTGCAGCAAATCCAGTGTTACCTTGGGTTTCCTTGCTGCTTTAATTGTCACGGACCATGCAATGTGCAAACCGTCTGTCCGCTCTATTGGCGAGCGGCCTGCCGGCCCTGGCGGGCGAGCCGCTGGCGCCGCGGGTGCCGGCGGCAGCGGGGTCACGGACAGGAATGCCGCCCGGCGCGACAGCCTCTCGTGGCGTAGGAGTCTCCCGTCAGGGCTTCGCAAGCCGGTGGGCCTGTCCCATGGCGTGCACAGCACGCGCGGTGTTCGCTGTCACCTGGCGGGGCCAGTGGCACTCAGGACAGATAGTGCGGTGTGGTAGAGCTATAAACGTATGCCTGTTCATCGCAGAGTCGCTAAGATGTATCTCCAAGAAGCCAGGGTGACAATGGCACGTACAGCCATGGGTCCACGGGCGATCGCACGGCCAGCGCACTAGCGCTGGCCGCCGGCGATCGTTCGCGAGATGGCTCCCTATTGCAGAGGCCGCGCCCCTCCAGGGCGATTTGCCCGTAAGCTGCGAATTGCGCGCCGCATCCATACCTGCCCTCCCCAGTAGGCCGGTTCCACGACGTTCCACAGCCGATAGCGGGCGGGATGAAGCGGTAGATCCATCTCGCCGACAAATTCGCTGACCTCAGACCAAAAGCCTCGCTTGAACCGATACAGCCCGTAGCCAGGTTCGTTCTCTTGGAGTCGGCGCGGCACCCCCGTCATATCATAACTTGTGCAGCCGCGCTCCAGAGCGCGTTGGATCATGACCCACTGCAAGGCGTATGGCGCCATGTGCTCGCGGTGTTCGTTGCCAGAGGCACCGTACGCATATACCGCCTTGTTCCCAAAGAGGAAGAGTATCCCCGCGGCAAGGTCATGTTCCGCAGCGGATGCTAGATAGAGTTCCATGTGGCCAGTCGGCGCCAGGGCGTCCCATACATCGGTGAAGTAGCATAGGCTGCGCTCTGCGAACCCATTGCGCGCACAGGTGATCATCAGCAGGTGGTGAAAGCTCGCAAGGTCTTCTCGCCGGCCCCGGCGCACCTGTACACCGCGCCGCGTGGCCAGGCGGATGTTGTATCGTGTTTTCGCATGGCAATGGGAAAGAACCGTATCGGCACCGCCTGTTAGTGGCACGACGACGTTAAATCGCGGTTGCATGCCTTCAAAGTGCCCGCGGCGGTGCCCGGTAACGAATCCTCGCACCTTGAGAGCCCGCACCAACAGGGGGTCGGGTGGGCTGATATAGGGGTCGATTTTGCAAAGGACGGCGTGCTGGCGTTCTCCGAGGCGGCGCAGCGCGCTGGTCATGGCGTCCAGCAAACGGGAGTCATGGAAGTTGAGGACAGGACCGCGCGGCAGGTAGAGAATGGCCCCGCCGACCGGCAGCGGGCGCCATAGGACGGAGGCTGCGCCGCACAGGCGACCGAGGCCGTCGCGGGCGAGCAGGCGCACGGCCCGCCAGTGCTGGCGTTCCTTAAGAGTGCCCCATTCCCAAGACTGAAGCACGCTGCCGGTGGGATGGTAGGCGACAAACCTGTCGTACTGCTCGCGATCTTGCGCAGCCGCCTCGCGCACGCGGACGGGTGTCGTAGCAGGCGCTTCGTCAGGCAGGCAGCGGAGTGTTTCGGTCCGCGCCAGGGCCATCGCCGCATCCCTCCTGTCAGGTTCGAGAGGCCACATGCTATCGGCTGCTGCCCGTAACTGGTGCATGGCCGGTGGTGCCGGCGCGGCCCGGACGGGTGTCGCTCCAGCTGGTGCTGTGGTAGCCTGAGTACGTGAGTGAGATGCGCCTGACCCTCGCGGGATCCGGTTCAGCGCGCCACGTTGTGCGTCGCTCCACGTTCATCGCCCGTGCGGCACCGATAAGAGATGTAGGCATGCTGAACGAGTGGCTGACTGGCCTGCGCGCTCTCCATCCAAACGCGCGCCATTACCCCTACGCGTGGCGGGCGCTCGACGGCGCCTCGAAGGTGTCGGACGACGGCGAGCCGTCTGGGACCGGCGGTCGGTCGTGCCTCGGAGTGCTATTGCGCGTCGGCGTCAGCGGCGCGGCTGTGGCGGTCGCGCGTATTTTTGGGGGCATATTGTTGGGCGCGGGCAACCTGGGGCGCGCCTATGGTATGGCGGCTGGGGATGCCGTGACGGCAGCGGGCACGGTGGTTGTTTATCGGTGGACTTGGGTGCGCGTCGAGGTGGGTTACGAGGGGCTCCCTGCCGTGGAACGTATTCTGGAAGTGGTCGGGGCAGAGGACGTTGAGCGGCAGTACAGTGGCCAGGCGATGCTGCGCGCCCGCATCCCGTTCTCCGCATGGTCTGCTCTGGGGAGAGAGGTACCGCAAGCGCAGTGGCAGCGTGAAGGGGAGACGTGGGGAGGGGATCCGAGCAGCCGGACAGCGGGGCGTCTCAGGGAATGAGACTTAGCGGCGTTGATCGTGGACCTGGGGGGCATGGGTTCTGACGCGGGCTCTGCCACTTGGTTGCGCCCACGCTAAGACTGTCCTCCGCACTGTTAGCGACTGGAGACGGCAGCGGTTGTGAAAGAATGGTCACACTTGCGGCAAGACGCGTTGAGTCGCCATAAACGGCTATGCACGGGCCTCGACGGCAGCGGCTCATCCTAGGATCAGGAAGTGCCCAGGGTAGTACTAAGGACGCGCCTGCCGGCGGTGGTTTGGTGCCGTGCGGCAGCAGCGTCGAGAGCGGCTTGCGGCCTCTGCATGTGACGGGTGGGTACCGTGTCGCCGCTGCGGGGCCCGGGCGCCAGCTTTGGTGCGCTCGCGCATCTAGATCCCAGTGCCCGGTTCGTGCCTGCCGTAGGTTGGGTGCCTGCCGTAAGCCGCCGTTCGCCGGCTCCGCCCGGACTACTTCCGGCCGGGCGAGAGGGGGAAGGAGCGGCAGGACCCGTCCTTGCACCGCCGGTCCAGGATGCGCTTGGGGGTTGGGGAAACCATGTCGACTATTAGGAAGGTATGGTCGTAGTTGTAGCAGTAGAGGATGTGGATACTGGGGATAGAGGCGGCATGCTGTTGGGCGCGTTGGCTCTGCGCGGTGGGTAACCGTGTGGGTTTCTCCATGCAGTTATCCACGTCATCCACAGTTGGTGGGGTCCCTGGTCGTTGTCCACAGATAGCGCACAGTCTATACGCAGGCTTATCCGCAGGTTGTGCGGGGGATGGAGCAGTCTTGCGGGCGGGGCCGCCTGCCTCGGCGCGACAGGGGGAGCGTCGGCGCGGGCAGGCGGCGAGGGATCACGGTATTCCGGCTGGAGGACCCGCAGGTGCGGTCGCTTCGTCGCATGGATGCCGGACGAGACGTCGCGACTCCCTGGCCGGTTCCTCTGAGGGTGGGGAACCGATCCCTCCGCGGCGTGGGTAGCCGAACCTTGCGCCGTGGCACGCTACAACACGGCGCGGACCGCCACGGGGGGCCGTCAGCGCCGTGTTGTAGCCCGCTATAGGGAACACACGTATCCGACGACGGGTGCGCTGTGCGCACGGAGCCGCGCTTGGTGGTCCACTCGGCCGCCAGGTATAGTGTGCCCGGGCTTGGCGCGGGTTCCCCGTGGTGGCGCCCAGTCGCCACGGGCTGCTCTGTAGAGCACCCGCAAGATAGGCGGCGTGTCGTTGCGCGTAACGCTGGTTAGTCGACCGGCAGAAGGGGACTGATCCGTCGCCGCCGACCGGAGACTACTTTGTCGAGATGTGACCGCGGGGTGGCGAGGCGCGCCGCCTTACGGCACACTCCCCGGTAGGGGGTGGCGGGTCGTTGCGGATGGAGGAGCGGCTGGCTCGCAAGCAGACGGGACTGGAGATGTTGCGCAGTGGGACGGCGGGGAAGGAGGTGGCCAGCGTCTTGGGTGTGGACGAGGGCACAGTGAGTCGCTGGAAGAGAGACTTGGCAGCACTACCGGCTGCCCCGGCGGTGGCGGCGCCCGCTGGCGGGACGGTGCCTGCGCGCAGACCGAAGGCTCGTCGTGCGACGGTCTCGTTCTACCTGCCGTTGACGCTAGTTACACGCCTAGATGCCCTTGCGGCCGCAGGGGACGCACCTGTGTCGGCGGTGGTGGAACGACTCCTGGAGGGTGCCCTGGCGAGCATGGAAAAGCCGCCCTGACTGGTGGCACGCAGCGTGTGGGTGCCCTGTACAGGCGAGGGGGCGGTGCGCGGGAAGACCACGAGAGCGGTGCGCACGTGCGAGTCGAGACGCTGCCGGTCCGCACGCACGCCTTCGGGATGACCTGGACGACCTGCCGCGGAAGGGGGAGAGCGTGCCGCTTCAGGTGGAGGACGGACGATGACCGTACCGCGGTTGCAGAGTGTCAAACCCGGTTCGTTGGGTGCTCGGCATATCCCCGTCGAGGAAGTGGACCGGGGACGCAGGCGGGGACGGTAGCGGCACGCCAAGGACGGAGGCGAGCGGGACCTTGGCAGTCGGGCCGCCGCCATACTCGCAATCAAGGTCCACAGCCGGCAGGCGCAGACTGGCGGGCACGTCGAAGGCGAGCACGCCGCGGGTGGGCACGCCCGGGTTGACCGTGGCATCCATGAGGAAGAAGTGCGGGCCGTTCGCGTAGTCGGTGGCCGTGTTCGTCGGGTCGTAAGTGTTTTCCTGACCGTCCTGCAGCCAGACCATCGTAGAGCGGTCCACGCTGATGGGTGCGCGGCCCACATTGGCGCCCCCGAGGCTGACAACGACGTAATGACCGCTGGCCGTGTTCGCCGCCGCGGTGCGATGGCTCAACCCCTCGCTTACGCCCGATGCACCCGGCGAGCCCCGCGTCGTGGAGCGCACCGTGATGGAGTCCCGCCGCGTACCCGTCAGCCGCCGCACCTGTGCGGTGGCCGGCCCCAAGGGCGGGGTGGGACGGACCACCGTGGCCGTCAACATCGCCGTCGCGGCTGCGGTCCGGGGCCGTTCGGTCCTGGTCGTGGACGTGCACGCGGGCGTCTGGTCCGCCGTCCGGCGCCTCGGCTGTGCGGGCGATCGCGGAGGCCTGCTGGCCGCGCTCGCCGATCCGAGCGCGGAAGGCATCCGGGCCGCGGCGGAACGCCGCCACGGTGTGCTGGTCCTCCACCAGGTAGTCCGCCGCCGTGTACTTACGCACCGTCTTTCGGCTGATGTGCAAGCTGGGCGCGATCTCCCGGATCCCCATGTCTCGCTGCCGCATCACTCGGATACACTGGACGTCGGGTACTCCGAGCATCTCCTCCCCCCAGGTGGACGCATTGCCAGGCTCATCCACCAGGGTTGGATTCGGGACCGAAGTGTCCCATCTTGCCCCGGCCCTCCCCGCCGGGGTGGTCCCCGTTTCGTCTGTCATCTGGGTCCCTCTTAGCCTGGCACTGACACCGGGACCGCCTACCACGACGATGGGCTGATCTGGTGCTGGGAAGACGGTGCCCGTTACGATCCCAACTGGATCAGCGGTCACTTCCGCCGGCTGCGTAAGCGCCTCGGTTGGCCGGACGCGCTCCACATTCACGACCTGCGCCACACCAGCGCCACCCTCCCTGAAGGGGGCCCTCGGGCAGCGGAAGCTCGCCGCGATACGCGCCCTGGTGGTGCATCCCGTGTCGGGGCTGTCCTCTGTGGAATCCCAGCAGGCGGCGGTGCAGCAGTTGGGCCAGCAGAAGGCGCGGGCCGCGAGTCACGTCGCCCCGGCGTCGCCGGGGTGCAGCGGGTCCTCGCGGGGGTCGGCCGGGTGACCCACGGGATCGGCGCGGTGGCGGGCCCTGCGGCCGTGGGGATCGGGGCGACCCTCCTGCGGGCCGGGCTCTCGGCGACCGTCACCGCGGCCATCCTGAAGCGGATGGGCTTGGTCGGGCGGAGCGCGGCCGGGGGTGC
Source organism: Clostridia bacterium (assembly GCA_027335515.1). The sequence goes on along the minus strand of DAHWHT010000268.1, from coordinate 636 downwards.
CGCGGAGGCCGCCACCGGAGGGGCGGAGTCGGCGGGGGGCGCCCTCGCGGCGGACGTGGCGGGGGGACCGCGGGGACGAGTGTGCTGACCGACCTGGCGGGCGCGGCGGCCAGGTCCCGCGGCGACCATCGCGGGGGACCGCGGGGACGAGTGTGCTGACCGACCTGGCGCAGTCGCTGGGCATCGCGGGGGCCGTCACGACGGCCGGCTTGGGGGTCCTGTCCGCCGTACGGGAGGGCGGCCCGAAGGAGGCCCAGCGGATCGGCGCAAGCCTCGGGCTCGGTCCCGGCGGGTGGGGGCGGGGCTCTCGCGGGGGCTGCGCTGGCGGCCCCGTTCGACCCTTTCACCTTCGGGCTGGCGAGCGTGGGGGGGCCTGGTGGGAGCCTTCGGCGGGGGCGCACTCGGCAAGGACGTAGGGGGCGCCCTCGGGCGGCTGTTTGACCAAGTGGCGACCGGGTCCGCCGGAGGCGACATAGGGCCGGTGACGGTCCAGAGCATGACGGTGGCGCGCATGACCGTGGAGACCACAGACCAGGCCCACCCAGGGCATCACCTGGCCGTCAGGCACCGGCACCCGGGGGCGCCACACCCCGGAGGCGGTGCGCTCCCTACGGTCGGCGCCTTGACACCCATGGA
>DAHWHT010000266.1 GCA_027335515.1 Clostridia bacterium | reverse complement strand
GGCAAGGCGCCGACGCGAACCGGCCACCTGACGGCGCAGTTGGGCCGGGCTGGCGCCGATCAGGCTGAGTTCGGGTTGGTAATAGCCGTGGTCGGCCAGGTCCCAGCCGTGGGCCAGCAGGGTGCGAATCTGGCCCTCGCTCAAGCCCCCCGGGAAGTCGATGCGCCGCACCTGCTGGCAGAGGTTGGCCGGCCAACCCATCTGTCGCAGCACCGGGTACGCCTGGACAAAGACGCTGGTATAGCCGTCATCGAAACGCACGATGAGCGGGAGACAGCCCGGCAACCGCCGCGCGCCCGTCCAAAGGGCGTACGCCGTTCGCAGGGTGATCGCGCAATACCCGGCCTCCCGCAGGGCCGTCATCTGGCGCCTGAAGCGCCGGCGCGTCACATACAGGTAGGCGTAGGGCGAGCGTGGCGGCGGTGCGATCACGTGGTACATCACGACCGGTATGCGCAGATGGGCGTTGCCGACGGGCGGGCGGCGCGTCCCGGCGGGAGGCGTGGCCGGTGCCGCGCCATCGACCCCGGGGACGGCCCCTGGGGCGGGATTCACCGGTCGCCTTGCCGCCAGGGCCACGACGGCGGGGTTCCGCGCCCGCCCGTGGTGCGCGGACCGGCCGCAGGCGCTCGCGGTGGCCACCGCCAGTAGGCACGCCAAGCACCGCGCCGCCAAGCGCAGCCGGGCCGAGGCGCGCGTCCGCGGGAGCGCCGCCGCGAGGATCGACGCCGAATGACCCATACGGGCCCGCCTTCCGGCCCGGGGCGGACAGGGCCCGTCGCACGTCAAGCCGACGGGCCAAACCACGCCCGTACCGACGGCGACCGCGCGCCGACGCCACCTTTGCCACTTCCCCCGCTGGCGGCCACACCCATACGCCGCCGCCGGCCGACTTCCTCCCGGGGGCGGCAGGGTCGGAGACCGCGGCCATGGGAGCGCCTCAGGCCAGTACCACGCCGACCCTGTGCGCCACCGCGCGCAGATGCCCCACCGCCGCGACGAACCCAGCCTCGTCGCCCTGCCGCTCCACGTGGACGGCCAGCGCACGGTCGGCGGCTGCCAGCGCCGTCAGCAACGCGCCGTAATCGAGCGCGCCCCGGCCGATGGGTACCTCCTCCAGGGCGAAGGTGAAGCGATGCGGCTGCATCAGCATGTCCTTGGCGTGCACCAGCCCCAGACCCGGGCCGAGTTGCTGGACGCAGCGGGTCAGGAAGGAGCCGTTGTCGAAGTAGTTGTCCAGGGTCGTCAGGTTGACCGGGTCCAACAGGATACCGAACGCCGGGTGGCCGACGCGCCGCACCGCCTCCGAGGCGCGCAGCAGCGTGTTCAGGGGTGAAAGCACTCCGGTCTCGACCAGCAACCTGGGACCGTCCCTTCCGACGGCACTCAGCGCCGTCCGACAGGTCGCGGCCAGGTCGTCCAGGGCGGACTCACTGAAATTATCCGGGTGGGCGGCAAACGGGGCATGCGGTTGCGCAGGGTCGCGGTGCCCCGGCCCGGTCGCGACCGCCTCTGCCCCTGCCGCCGCCGCAAGCTCCAGCGCGCGCGCCAAGGCATCTGCGGCGCCCTGGCGCAACCGCGGATCGGCAGCGCCCACGTTCTGCGGACACCCCACCTGGAGGATCGCGACGCCGGCATCGCGGTAGCGCCGGCCCAGGGCGGCAGCCTCCGCCGCAGACGTGTCCGGCTCAAAACGCACCGCGGTGGCATGCACGTCCAACCGCCGCAGCAGATTCAAGTCGCCGTCCTGCGCCAAGTCCATCGACAGGCGTACCGCGCCCAAGGCGACGCCCTCCCCTCACCCACCTGCCGCATCCTTCGCAGCCCCGCGTCCCTTCCCCTGCGCGGCCGCCGCCAGGCCGCAACGGCTTGCGGGGGCGTGCACGCGGCGCTTGTATGTACCCACCAGGGTATAGTATGATCGCGCCGGCGTGATCCGTATATTCGCCGCGAGAAAGGGGGAACGTCCGCGTGCCCTTCTATGATTTCCAATGTGAAGACTGCGGTAACGACTTCGAGCTTGAGCGGCCCATCAGCCGCCGCGACGACGCCGATTGCCCGCGCTGCCGCAGCCGCAAGGTCAAGCGCCTCGTGCGCACCGTCAACGCCATCACGAGTGGTGGCGGCGGTGGCCGCGCCTGTGCGCCATCCGGTGGCGGCTCCGGCGGTGGCTGAGGACTCTGATCTCCGATCGGGCCGGTCGGTCCGATCCATGCGGTGGACGGCGGCCCGGCCGCTGCGGGCGGACCGCCGTCCCTGCCTACCCGCGCTGAAACGTCTGGGCGGCGGTGGGCACGCGTAGCATCTTGTCCTCTTTGGCGCTCCACCCGTGAGGGTCGTCCCGAATGGCCGCCGTGGCCATCCGCGCCCCCCGTCTTGGACGGGCCGTTTGCGTGGCGCCCGCCGAACCGCCTGCCCCACCACGGCCCTGACGGCCGCCTCGCCCCCGCTTGACGCGCATTCCGCCATCGCGGCGAACGGAAACAACGTGTTGCGTGCCAGGCCGGTCCCCGTGGTCTCTTGGGAGGGCGGTTCGAGCAGCCCGGCCCAGCCCAACCCCCGCTTTTCGCCAGCAGAAGTCGCCCGCACCTGGTCCCGTCCGCGTCCAGCCCTACCGACGGACCGCTCTCGCCGACGGAGCCGGCACGCCGGAACGACGCCGCCCTGGACGAGGCCTGGCTCCACCGCCTGTAGGGCATCGGTGCGCCTCGCCGAATAGCTGCCGCAGCTGTCAACACGAGCCACCGGCGGAAGGTGATGGGTGTGGCACGGAACGCCACGGGGCGAGAAACCCCCGCGCCGAAGTCGCCCACGCGGTGGAGGCCGCCGAGCAACGCCGATCCCAGCCTTCCGACCGGAAAGTCGACGCTGAGGTTCTTCGCACTGGCTCTCGCCCTTATGATTCCGTTCTGGGTGTTGGGCAGGCTGACGGGATCTCAGATCCTGCCCGGTCTTCCAGTGTCGGCGCTCGGAGCCGTGTGTCCCGGGGTGGCGGCGCTCATTTGTGCGTACCGGGACAACGGCCGGGCGGGCGCCATGAAGTTGCTCGGGCGCGTGTTCGACGCGAGGCGAATTGCGGCCTGGGGCTGGTACGCGCCCGTCCTTCTTACGATGCCGATGGTGATGGCGCTTTCCTTCGTGGTGCAGCGGCTGGCCGGTGCGGCGGTGCCGCTCCCGCGGGTGGCCCTTGTTTCGACGCTCATCCTGACCGTACTGTTCTTTGCCGCAGCGATGGGTGAGGAACTCGGCTGGTCCGGGTACGCAACTGACCCGCTGCAGGCACGATGGGGCGCGCTGCGGGCCAGCTTGGTCCTGGGAATCTTCTGGGCAGCGTATCACTACGTGGGATTGGCGCAGGCGCATCGCTCCGTCGCCTGGATGGCTTGGTGGACGCTGGGTACCATCGCTGCGCGCGTGGTGATCGTCTGGCTGTATAACCATACGGGCAGGAGCGTTTTCGCGGCGGCACTGTTCCATGCGATGATCAACGTCACCTGGCAACAGTTCCCAGTCGGCGGCTCCTACTATGATCCCCGCGTTACCGGTTCGATCCTGGCCGCGGTCGCCGTGGTCGCCACCATCGTCGGGGGAGGCGTTGCCGCCCAAAGCGGGAGCCGCTTGGGAGCCTGATCGGGCAGCCACTTTTGCACGAAGGGGATTTCCCTGCGGCCGCCGTGGACATGACCGAGACCGCGCCGCATACGAGATCCCACCGTCGGAGCATCGCGGCCCTGGCCCAAAGGCCGTTCGAGTAGAGCGCTTTGGGCGGCACGTAGGAGGGGAAGCGGCCGCATTTTGGCCGAAGCGGCGCCGGGCCGTGCGCTCCTGGTGCATGTGGGCCGTAAGAGTGCGGGATTGCGCTGAAGACCTCCGCAACGAACGGTTACCAAGACCTCATGGCAAACAGGCGTGGCTCCGTCTACGTCGCGGAGTCTCCGATCATGTCGGGGGATTCCCCTCCAAATGCCGCCATGGCTCCGCGTTGACAGGAACGCTCGTTCCCACTACCCTGGTGCCCGTCCCCTACAAAGGCCTACGGACGACGGACGGTGGCATCTGGCAGGAGTGGTGCGGCCACGGGCGCCCTGCGGGTCTTGCGCGAACGCAACTTCCTGAAGTTCTGGATCGGACAAACCGTCTCCGTCTTCGGCTCTTCCGTTTCGGGCTTTGCCCTGCCGATGACGGCGATCCTGATTCTGCATGGTACCGCGATGCAGATGGGACTGCTGCGGGCGCTGTCGGGCATCCCCGCGCTGCTGGCGGCGCTGCCAATCGGAGTTGCGGTCGACCGGCTGCGCCGCCGCCGCCTCATGATCGTCGTGGACCTCGGGCGCGCTTGTCTCATGGCTGCGATCCCAGTGCTGCTGATCGTGCACCGCCTGACGCTCGGGGCCCTCTACGCGGTCAGCGCGGCGGTGGGGATCCTGACGATCGCGTTCGCCACGGCATATCAGTCCTTCGTCCCCCAGGTAGCAGAACGAGACCGACTCGTCGATGCCAACGCCTCGATGCAGTTCAGCCACTCCGTCGCCGGGATGGCGGGCCCCGGTACGGCCGGACTGCTCATCGGCGTGCTGGCCGCACCGATGACCCTGCTGGTGGATGCTGCCTCGTTCGTCGTCTCGGCCGCCTCGCTGGCCGCCGTTTCAGAGCGTGTGGAACTGGCACCCCGCCGTGTGGACAGCGGTGCCATGGCCGACATCATCGAAGCGGTCGCCTTCCTCGCCCGTCATTCCGTCCTGGGTCCACTGACGCTGGCCGGTGGCGCGATGGGCGGCTGTTTCAGCGGGTTCCTGACGGTCTACTTCCTGTACCTCAACCGGGTCGCCGGTCTTTCCCCCATCGTCATGGGCGCCATCCTCTCCGCCGGAGCCGTCGGCGCCACGGTCGGCGCCCTCGTCACCAAGCGCTTGTCCTCCTGGCTGGGCAGCATGGTCGCCACTGTGCTCACGTGCTATGCGCTGTTCGCACTGGCGGCATGGATGGTTCCCCTGGCGGCAGGCCCACAGTGGCTACGGGCGATCTGGTTTACCGCCGCAGCGATCCTGGCGTTCTTTGCCGGTTACACAGCCAGCGTCACGGTCATCACCCTGCGCCAAACCCTGACGCCTGAGCGACTGCTCGGGAGGGTGTCCGCCGCCACTCAACTCGTAGACGGCGCGCTGACCGCCCTCGGTGCCCTCGCGGGTGGCGCCTTGGGCACATGGATCGGCCTGAGGTCCACCCTCATGGCCGCGTCGGCGTGCATGTCTATCGTCGTTGTCTGGCTCTGGCTCTCTCGCGTCCGCGCCGCCAGCATTGTACCCGTACAGCCCGCCCAGACGGATTCCGTCACTCCGTGAAATGACCGGAGCTCCAGCGTGACCGCTTCCCGCTCGTCGCTTGCCCCGGTTGAGGAACACGGTCTGGTCACCCCTGTCCCAAAGTGTCTGCACAGCGGCAGCACCAACCCCGAACCGCGGCGCACGATCCGGTCCTTGCGGACGGGCGATCCCTGGTGCAGATCCGGGCTGTGCCGCTTGGCCCGGTGGTATCGGCGCAGGCCGATCGGCGTCCGCTCGACGCCGATCCTGCCCATCTTCGCCCACCGGCCCCGGATCTTCGGATGCACGCCCCGTTCCCGCGCCGTAGCTCCACCGCCCGCCTGGATGTTGTGCCGCATACGGCGAAAGCTGAGCGAAATCGCTGCCTACCGAGACTCCGGCCCACCGAAACCATCCCCCTGCTCGACCGGCACCCAGCGCGCCAGACCATACCACGCCCCCAGGGGCGCCCATGCCGCGAGCATCAGGCAGACGCGCACCGCCGGCACACCCGCCCGCGCGACCGCCACGGCCAGCAGGCCAACGCTGCAGGCGCGTGCAAAATTGACCGCAACCTCCTTCACGACGGTACGCGGTACGCGCCACCGCGCCGGGTCGGCACCGCGGGCGATCACATCCAGCGTGCACGCCTCAAGCGGCACCTTCAGCAGGGGTTGCGCCGCGGCCGCCAGCAGACCAAAGGCCCACAGCCCGTCGATCCCGACCGGCGCGATCAGCAGCGCCGCCGCCACCAGCCCCAGGACGGCGCCGGCCACGGCCAGACGACGACGCAGCCGCGGCCGCCCAAAGCGCGCCGCCAAGGCATTGGCCACCAGGCTCGCCGCCTGGCAGGCCGCCACGAAAGCGCCGAGTTCCAACGGGTTGTCGCTCGCGGTGAACACCAGCAGCGCCGGTGCGAAAAGGTAGACGCCGTCGCGCAGGCCAAGGGCCGCGTCGGCCGCCACCACCCCCCACCAGCCCGGCGCGGAGGAAAGCCCCCTGGGCGGAATTGCGGGTTGGTCGGCCACCACCCGCCGCGCAGGCGCCGACAGCCGGATGGAGACCACAAGAACGGCCGCAAACGCCGCCAACGCACCCGCAAACAGCAGCCGGAAGCCGCCCGGGCGGACCGCGAGCGCTCCGGCCAACGGCGGCACCGCCAGGGCCGCCGCCGCTTCGAGCACACCGGCGCTACCGGTGAACCAGTCCCGGTTGCCGCGGTCGGTCAAGTCAAAGCCCAATACGAAAAAGGCCAACCAATACAGGCCCCAGCCGGCCCCCAGCAGCACCCCCAGCAGGGCGATGAAACGGGGTGCGGCCGGACCCAACCACAGCAGTGTGGCAAAGGCCGCCGCCACCACCGCCGCCGCGAGGCGCAACGGCAACACGCGGTCGAAGCGCTGGGCGAGGTGGCCGGCCAGCGGAAAGGCGAGCGCCATGGCGACAAACTGCCAGAGGTTGAAGACGCTGATCGCCGCCCAGCCACTCCCCAGACGCCAGAGATAGGCGTCCGCGAAGGTGGCGCCCAGTGCCGCCGCGGTGGCCCACAGGGCGTCGACCAACAGGAGACGGCGGGCCAAACGATCGCCCAGGACCGTCCCTCCCCGGGGGCAGACGAACTGGAGGCGGCGCGGCGCCCCAGGGGGGATTCCCCGCGAGGCCGGCCCACCCTCCGACCGGTGGCGGCCCCGACGCAACCGACCAGCACCGGCAGATTGGGGCGCCTTCGGCCTGCGCCCGCCCATACCAGGAAGGGTGTGGGCGGAGGGGCGCCCGTACCGAAACCAAACCACCCTCGCGCAAGCGGTTGACACACCACGATCCGAATGCATACGCTATACCCCGTACGGTAGCGGGGCCGACGGCCGGCGCACCGGTCGTCGTGGGGGGAAGGACCATGAAGCTCGCCGATCCCGTGGTGCACGACCTGCTGGCCCGCCTGCGTCGCATTGAGGGCCAGGCCCGCGGAGTGCAAAGGATGATCGAGGACGGACGCGACTGCACCGAGATCGTGCGCCAGGTGTCCGCCATGCGCGCCGCCCTGGCCAAGGTGGCCATGGGAGTGGTCAGCGAGAACCTGGAGGAGTGCCTGCGCCGCGGGTTGACCCCGGAAGAAGAACCGGAACTGCGCCGCGCCAAGCAGGCCTTCCTGGATTTTGTCTGAGGGCCGACGCGCCGTCGCCGCGCAGCCGCACAGGACTGCAAGCGGCGGGGCCGATGGGGGGACACTCCGAATGATGTTTGGATGGGGAAAGGCCCGCGGCGCAACCGCCGCGCCGGCGGTGCCGACACACGTCGATGCGGGCGGCCTGCAGGACATGCTGGGGAAGCCGGACGCCCCGCTGGTCTTGGACGTGCGGCAACCGGACGAATACGCGGCCGGCCATATCCCGGGCGCGGTGCTGCTGCCGCTGCCCCAGCTGAATCAGCGGTTGGCCGAGGTGCCCGAGCAGCGACTGGTGGTCTGCGTCTGTCGCAGCGGAAGCCGCAGCGGCGTCGCGACCCACCTGCTGCGGGCCAGACAGCGCAACGTCCTCAACCTGTCGGGCGGTATGCTAGGTTGGCGTGGTCCCGTGCATCGCGGCGCAAAGCCTTGACGGAGAGGGGACCTGAAGGATGGCCACCACGACGGATGCGTTGCGCCTGAGCTTTCCGACCGCCCTGGGCGTGGAGGAGGCGGCACGGGCGGTGGACACGGCGCTGGCCAAGCGCAAGTTCAGCGTCCTGTGGGCCCTGGACATCAACGAGAAGCTGCGGGAAAAGGGTCTGAAACTCGAGCGGGAGTTTCGCATTCTCGAGGTGTGCAGCGCCCCGCGCGCCAAGGAGGCGCTCGAGTCCGAGCCGGAAGTCGGATACTTCCTGCCCTGCAAGGTGATGGTGTACGGCGACGGGGACGGTACGCGCATCGGCCTGCCGCGTCCCACCGCGCTGATGGGCATGCTGGGCGGCGACCCCAAACTGCACGCCCTGGCCGAGGAAGTGGAAGGGGTTCTGGTCGAAGCATTGCGCGAGGCGGCCGGCTGACGGCATTGGGCACCAGGGGCGGCGCCCCGGAACCGGATGCGGCAGGCGGGCCCGATGCGCGCGTCGGGCTCGCGCTCGAACGCACCCTCCTGGCGTGGGTGCGCACCGGGGTTTCCCTGGTCGCCCTGGGCGTCGTCCTCGCCAAGTTCGTGCTCTTTCTCCACAAGCTTGGCCTGAGCGGCGGCGGGCATGGCCAAGTGGGCACCCGCCGCCTGGGGATCGGACTGGTCGCCGCAGGCGGTGCCATCGTGTGCGTGGCCGGCATGCGCCACCTGCGCGCCTGGCGGCGCTGGCGCCGCGGTGAGCCGTTGCCTTCCTCGCCCTTCCTGGCCATGGCCCTGGTGGTCGTCGTCGCCCTCGCCGCCACCTACGCGATCTTCAGCATCGTGGCCCCCTGAGCCCCCGGCGCGGGATCCGCCGGCGCCAACCCGTTAGGACAATCCGTCCGCGATCGGCGATACTGGGTTGGGCGCGGCGCAACGGTCGCGCGGCAGGTCGCGGGTGAGGAGCGGACGGCAACGGGACGGTGGTCATGGCGGTCCTTGGATCTCACGGCGGGAGGACCGACGCACTGGATCGCCCTCGCCGCCGTCCAGGCGCTGGCCATCGCCGGCCTCGCCGGCCTCATCCCCGCATACCTTGCCCACGGCGGCGCCAGTAACTATCTGGTCGGATGGGCCTTCACCTCCTGGGCGGTGACCCGGGCCGCCTTCGGGCTCGCGGCCGGCCGGGCCTTCACACGTTTTGGGGCGCGCAACCTGCTCTTGTGCGCCTATGCCCTCTTCGCCCTGGCCACGGGGGGCTACGCCCTGAGCCACAGCCCGGACACCCTGGTCGGCCTGCGCCTGCTGCAGGGCGCCGCGGCGGGCCTCTATTGGACTTCCCTCCTGGCCGCAGCGGCCGCCGAGGTGCCCCCCCGCCTGCGGTTGGCCGCGCTGGCGCGGGTGAACGTGGCCGCGGCCACCGCGGGACTGATCAGCAACGCCCTGGCGGGTGCCGTCGCGGCCGCCTTCGGCCCGCAGGTCTTCTTCTGGGCCGAGTGCGCCCTGCTCGTCCTGGTCGGTCTGCCTCTGACCCTGGCCCTGCCCTCAAAGCGCGTCCGCCCGACGGCATCACCCACAAAGGCCGACGCGATCCACCGCGAGGCGGCCGCCGCCCGGGAACGCAACCGCGGCCGCCTGCCAGGCTCCACCGCGCTCCGCGCCGGACTCGCCGCGGTGGCCAACCTGCCCATCGTGGTGACGGCGGTGGGCGCCCCCGTGCTGCTGTTGCGGGCGGGGGCCGGCTACCCGCTGGTGGGGGCCGTGACGGCCGCCATGATCCTCGCCAACATCGGTTCGCAGTTCGCCGCCGGCCGGTTCGGGGACCGGGTCGCGCCCGGACAACTGCTCGCCGGCGCCGCCGCCGCCACCACGCTCTTTCTCTGCCTGCTGCCGCTCGCCCGCGGGCCGTTGACCATCGCGCTCGTGTGCGTCCTTTTGGCCGGAGCCCTCTCCCTCACCGCCCTGGGCTGGCTCTCCTGGACCCAGCGGGATGCGCCCTCGGAGGCCATCGGCCCCGTGACCGGATTGCTGCGCGGCCTGTGCGACCTCTCCGGTGTCGTTGCCTTTACGGCGTTCGGGTTCATCGCCGCCCACCTCGCCGCGTCGCTGTGGACCATCGGCGCGGTCGTCCTGGCGACCGGCATCGCCGCCCTGCGCCTGGACCGCCCGCACCGGGCGACCTGAGCCCAGGGATCCGCGTCGACGGCGGAGAAGCCAGACGCGTGGCGCAATGGCGATGCGGCGTGAGGTGGTGGCGGCGGTGACACCGCAGGAAGCGCTGGACGAACTCTGGCAGACGTTGCAGGCCCACTACCCCATGCTGGAATACGCCGGAGCGGTGGGCGACCAGTGGGCCGAGGAACTTCGCCCTGCGGTGAACGCGGCCTCCGACCTTGCGGCCGCCTACCCGCTCTTGGAACGGCTGGTGCTGCGCCTCAACGACTACCACACGCGGCTTGAGTATCCGGGAAAGGCCGACCCGCGGCCCCAGGCCCCGCTGCGACTGGGCTGGATCGAAGACGGCCTGACGGTGCTTGAAGGGGATGCCTTCGCCGGACGCCCCGCCGCCGGCGAGGTCGTGCTGCGCCTGGACGGGGTGCCGGCCACGACCGCCATGCGTGCGGCGCTTTCCGAGTCCCACGGCCCCACCGCCGCGGCGCGCCGACGCGACGCCTGCCGCCGCCTGGTCGAGGGTGACGGCGGCTCGCCCCTAGATGTGGAGACGGAATCCGGCCACTACCGCTTGACGCGGCCCACGCAGCCGCCGACCGACGGCCCACCGCCGGCACCCACCCTCACCTGGCCGGTCGACGGGGTGGCCTGCCTGCGGGTGCCCGCCTGGGGCGGCCGGGGGGCGGACGCCTTCGTGGCGCACCTGGATGCCCTGTTGGAAGGGGCGCGCGACAGCCCCGCGCTGGTCGTGGATGTGCGCGGCAACGGGGGCGGCAGCGACGCCCTGGCGGACGCCTGCACCGGCCGCTTCGCGCGCGCTCCCGTGGTATCCAGCATCTCGTTCTGGCGGCGGGCCGGAACGAACCTCTTTGAGCGCAGCGTCGAGATCTGCACCCCCCGGGGGCCCTGGCGCTACGGCGGCCGCTTCGCCGTCCTCATGGACGAAGGCTGCGCCTCGGCCTGTGAACACTTCGTGTCGGGCATGGAGGCCGCCGGCGCCTGTCTGGTCGGCACGCCCACCCGTGGTGCCTGCGGCTGGATGGAACGCATCCCGCTCCGCTCCGGTGCCACGCTGGTCTGCGCGCGCAGCTTTCCGCTGCACGGCCATACCCCGTCGCCGCTGCGCGGTATGGCCCCCCACTACCTATCTCCGCCAACGCGGGCCGACCTGCGCGCGGGCGTGGATACCGTCCTGCGGACGGCGGCGGCCTGGCTGCGCAGTGATCGCCCCCGCCCCGCCGCCCACGATCTGACCTGGCCCGACCCGGGCCCCGTGACTTTGGAGCCGGATCGCACCGGCAATGGGGGGGACTTCGCGTGAACCACGGCATACCGGATCCACGGCCCGAATTGGACGGCAGGGGCCTGCGCGTGGCCATCGTGGTCAGCCGCTTCAACTGGGAGATCACCCAGGCACTGGCGAGCGGCGCGGAACGGGCCCTGCAGGCCGCGGGGGTGGCGCCGCAGGACATCCTCGTCTGCCACGTCCCAGGGGCGTTCGAACTGGCGCCCACGGCACGGCGCCTCGCCCAGGCCGCCGGCCACGCGGCGGTCGTCTGCCTGGGTGCCGTCATCGAAGGCGGCACCGACCACTACCGCTACGTCTGCGAGGCCACCACCCAGGGTCTGACCCAGGTGGCCCTGGAGGCGTCGGCGTGGGGCCCGGGCGGGGTGGCGGTGGCCTTCGGGGTGTTGACCACGCGCACCCTCGCCCAGGCTGCGGAGCGCGCCGGGGGCGATGCCGGCAACAAGGGCGAGGACGCCGCGCTGGCAGCCCTTGAGACGGCGTTGCTCTGGCGCGACCTCGCCCGGGATGCGACGCCACCCACGGCGCCCGTCAGGCGCGCCTGATCCGCGACGTCAACCGGTGCTGCGCAGTCCATGGGCGATGCCGTTGAGGGTGCGCAGCACCGCCCCCAGATGGCGCGCGCGCGCCGCCTCGTCAAGACGGCCGCCACGCAGGCGGCGCAGCAGGGCCACCTGGAGGTAGGAGAGGGGATCGACGTAGGGATTGCGCAGGGCAATGCTCTGCTGCAACGCCGGTTGGTCGTCCAGCAGCCTGCGGTTGCCCTGGACGCGCAGCACCGCCGCCTGCGTCCGGTCGTATTCCGCGTTCACCACGCCAAAGATCCGCTCCGCCTCCGGTACGACCTCCGCGGCCAGCTCCGCGTAGGCCCGCGCGATGGACATATCGGCCTTGCACAGGGCCATGGCGCAGTTGTCGACGACCGTGCGGAAAAACGGCCATTCCCGATACATCTCCCGCAACAGGTCCCAGTCGCCGCAGGACTGCAGCGCCGTCCCCATCCCATACCAACCAGGCAGCAGGTGGCGACTCTGCGTCCAGGCAAAGACCCAGGGAATGGCCCGCAGATCGGCAATCCGCTGGCCCGGGCGCCGCCGGCTGGGCCGGGAGCCGATATTCAGCATGGCGATCTCCTCGATGGGGGTCGCCGCGTAGAAGTATGGGACAAAGGCCGGCTCTTCCACCAGGGCGCGGTAGCAGGAAAGCGATGCGTCGCTCATGCCCTCCACGACCCGCTCCCAGGCCTCTGGCGCCACCGGCGCGTCGTTGGACCGCAGGGCCGCGTCGCAGACCGCCACCAGCACCTGCTCCAGGGTGCGCTCGGCGATCGGCAGGGGCAGGAAGCGGTGGGACATCATCTCGCCCTGTTGGGTGATGCGCAGGCGGCCGTGCTGGCTTCCCTGCGGTTGGGCCCGGATCGCGCTTCCGAGCGGCCCGCCGCCGCGACCGAGGGTGCCGCCGCGGCCATGAAAGTAGGTCAACTCCACCCCGGCCGAAACAGCCACCGCCATCAACTCCCGCTGGGCGCGAAACAAGGCCCAGTTGGCCGAGAGGTATCCCCCGTCCTTGGTCGAGTCGGACTACCCGAGCATGACCTCCTGGCGGCAGCCGCGCGCCTTCAGTTGGGGCAGGTACGCCGGATGGGTCAGCAACCGCCGCAGCATATCCGCGCCGCCGCGCAGGTCAGCGATCGTCTCCACCAGGGGCGAAATATCCAGGTGGCTCTGATACACCGGCTCCCCGTCTGCCCCGGACTCCGTCCAACCGCACAGCCCGGCCGTCTGCGCCAGGAACTGCACCTCCAGCACGTCCTCCACCCCATGGGACATGCTGATCACGTAAGGCCCGTTGGCCTCGGGCCCGGACTCCCGCCGCGCCCACGCCACCACGGCGAAGATCCCCCAGACATCCGCCGCCACCGCTGACAGCGCCTGCGGCCGCACGTCGCCCGTCCAGCCGCCCGGCGCCAGCAACCGCGCGAGCAACTCGACCTGCGCGGCGGGAGTCCGCTCGCCGTAGTCGGAGCAGATGCCCGCCTGGGCGAGGATCTCGGCCACCGCCAGCGCGTGGCGGGCGGAGTGGTCGCGGATGTCCATAGGCGCCAGGTGGAAACCGAACAACCGCACCCGCTGCAGCAGCGGAACCAGATAGGCGTCGGCCAGCGCCCCCGCGCGTGAACCGCGCAGGCTGCGTTCGATCACGCTCAGGTCCGCCGCCAGTTCCGCCGCCGTAACGTAGCCGCGGTCCTCGCCCAGCGGCGGGGAGGGATCCGCGGTGCCGCTGCGCTCCGCGGCCGCGTCGCCACCCGCCGCCACCAGGGCGATCTCCAGCTTGCGATACATGAAAAACAGCTTCCGTCGGTAGGGCTCTTGCAGATTGCGCCCGCGCATGAACGCGCTGAACGTCGGCAGCGCCGCCTCGTCGGCGGCGATGGCGGCCGCCAGGGCGTCGTCGGCCGGCTGCAGCGACGTCGTCTGGCTGAGCTTGCGGGCCGCAAAGGCGACGGCCCGCAGATACTTGGTCAGCACCAGCCGCCGCTGCAGCAGCAGTGCCTGGCGGGTCGTCTCGGGGGTGACCAACGGGTTGCCGTCGCGATCGCCGCCCACCCAGGTGCCAAAGCGCAGCACCGCACCGACCAAAGGCGGCGCCTCGGGGTAGGCGGCGGCGAGTTCTTCGGCGAAATCGGCCGTCACCTGCGGCAGCGCGTCAAAAAGGATGTCGTCGAAATAGAACAGGTTGTTTTTGACTTCGTCGATCACCGTGGGCGCCGAACCGCGCAACTCGTCCGTCTGCCAAAGGGCGGTGATCTCGGCGTGCAACTCCCGTTCCACCCAGTGGCGTTCCTGCGGAGTCAGCACCTCGCGGTCCAGGCGCTCCAGCTGACGATGCACCGCCTCGTGCTTCTCAAGCACCGTGCGCCGCACCGCCTCGGTCGGGTGGGCGGTGCTGACCAGATCGACGCGCAACCCGTCCAGCAGGCGCTGCACCGCCTCGCTGGAAAGGCCCCGCCGCCGCAGCGCCGCCGCCAATTCGCCAAACGACTCGTCCTGGTGGCCTTCGGCATGTGGGCGCAGCGCATGCTCCCGCCGCCGCCGCACCCGATGGTGCTGCTCGGCGATGTTGGCCAGCTGAAAGTAAATGGAGAACGCCCGAATCACGGCCACGGTCCGATCAATATCCAGCGCCCCGATGCGCTCCCGCAAGGCGATGGCGGTCGCGGGGGTAAAGTGCCGGCGCAGGCCCTTGCAGGCCCTGCGGATGCGCTCGACATCGTCGAACACCTCCGGGCCGGCCTGCTCGCGCAGCACCTCCCCCAACAAACCCGCCAGAAGGTTGATATCGCGGCGCAGCTTGCGCGCAGGCCGTTCCGGCCCGCTTCCCTGTGCAGACGACAACCGTTCGCTCCTGGTCAGAAATATGTGTGCCAACCGACTGCGCCGGTCTTCCACACCGCCCGTCCGACCAGGACTTTGCCCCTTTCAGCCTGGATTTACCCCTGACGGGGCGCTAGGCAACAGGCAACCGCAGACGTACGCAACCGAACCGCCCACGCCAGGATCCCCGCCGCGGCACGGTTATTGAAACACAGCCACGCCGGACAGC
>DAHWHT010000242.1 GCA_027335515.1 Clostridia bacterium | reverse complement strand
GATCCAGTGGGTGGGAAACACCCCCTGCATCTGGGCGAGCCACCCCGCCCGGATCACGGCTCCGCCACCGTCCGCAGGATACGGGTTCGGGGTGCATCTGGCCACACTGTGGAAGACGTCGACGGCGCAGATCGTGCGGATGGGCCGGCAGTTGCAGAATAACGGCACCACCGTGGTCCTGCCGGAGGTGCTCTTCGAACTGATGCGCCTGACCCGTCAGCAGACGTCCGGCTGAGTGCCCGCCCGTCCCCCGGTGGAGGGTGGCCGAGCGCTGCGGCCCGCGCGATGATGGACGGCGGCCTCTGGCGTCGCTGCGGCGGACCCCGCCAAGTGGATGCGTGCTTCGGGATCTCCGTTACGCCGCCGGCGGGCTACGTCGTGGGGGACGAGTCGCGATCGGGGCCGGCTCCGCCGCGAAGCACCCAGGTGGCGGCGCCGAGCACGTCCTCGGCGATGTGGTCGGGTTCGACGTGGGACCATCGTGACCGGTAGGTCGTCAACGAGCCAAGCCGCCAAGCCCCCAGCCGGTGCGTACGAGGATCTTTGCCGCCCCGACCGCCGCCGCCGCGAGCATGTCGGTGCTGCCGACATCCCCGATCACGGCGCAGCGCGCCAGGTCCAGCCCGTGCTCTGCGGCTGCGCGCACCAGCATCCCAGGGCGCGGTTTCTGGCACGGGCACCCCGCATCCGCGGCGTGCGGACAAATATACGCGGCGTCGCATCCCAGCCCGATCAGCTCGGCGGCGAAATCAGCTTGCGCAGCCTCGCCCCGGCTGATCCTGTACTGGTTGGTGATCGCGAACACCCGGATCCCGGCATCCCGCAGCAACCCGATCGCGCGCCTTGCGCACGGGTATGGCACGAAGTCTCGGGGGTGGCAAAAGTGGCCATCCCCGCCCAAGGTGCCGTCGCGGTCGACGAACGCCGCCTGGAAACGCACGGATATCCCTCCCTGCCACCGTCCCGGCGGCAACCACACGGGAGAACGGTCGCAAAGCGGGCGCGACGCGCTTCGGCGCCGTATCAACACACGGGCCAGCCCTGAGAGGGTCCTGGACCATGCGCAGTTCACCGTCGTGCGCCGCGGCCCTCTTGGCCACGCCGCTGCTGTGCGCATATTCGGCCGTGTCGGACTCGACACGTCCGACGTCGGCACCGCCTGCTCCCACAACACCATCACGCACCCGCGCTCATAATCTGCGACCCGCCGAGGCAACGTAACGCTGTCTGGGAACAGCTGTTTCCGAGATGGGGGCCAACCGACGCAAAGGACAAGCGACTTCGCCGACATCGCAGCAATGGCGGAAAGCATCGCCCACCAATGCGAGGGGTTGCTGCGCGTTCTGCCACGCGCGGACGAACCGGTTATCGTTAGGCGGCTACGGGCTATGCTCGGCGCCAACGACGACTTCTGCGTCGCCGCCGCCGGACCGGGCGGATCCGGGCCATGGCTCCTGTACCTGCAGTCCCTGGTGGTTCCAAAGCGCCTGTGGGACGAGATCCAGGCCCCGCTCACCGCGGCACTGCGGGAAGGAGGGCTCCTGACCTCCCTTTGGCCGACGGCGCAACACGCACAGACGCCGGCCGCGGCGGCCGAGGGCATCCTCAGGGGTAGCGCCGCCATCGTCTTCGGCCCGTCGATGGGGGAGCAGTGCATCCTCTACGATGTCGGGCATCATCCGGGGCGCGCGGTGGAGCAGCCGAAGACGGAACAGGTGATCGTCGGCCCCAAGGCGGCTTTTGTCGAGAGCCTGGACACCAACCTCGCCATGCTGCGCGGCTGGTTCCCGGACACCTCCCTCCGTGTGGAGATCGTCCGCGTCGGCCGCCGCAGTCAGAGCCGCATCGCCGTCGCCTACCTGCAGGATGTGGTGCGCTCCGGGCTTGTGCCGGCCGTCCTGGACGGGCTGCGCCGCATCCGCACGGATACGGTGCGCACGGATTGGCAGGTCGCCGAATACCTGACATCCGGCAGCCTGACCCCCTTTCCACTTGCCGAGTCGACCGAGCGGCCCGACAAGGTGGCCGAGGCCCTCACGGACGGGCGGCTGGCCGTCTTCACCGACCACAGCCCCTTCCCATTTCTGCTGCCGACGAGCATCTTCGAATTCCAGACCGACGCCGAGGCCGCCCTGCCCGGCCCCTCGGTGACCGCCTTCGTCCGCACCCTGCGACACCTCGGCACCTTTCTGGCGGTGACCATGCCGGGCCTGGTCGTCTCCCTCCTCTCCGCCAACCCAGGCCCGCTCAAACCGGAACTGGCCCACACGCTCTCCTTGACGCGCATCGGTCTCCCCTACCCCGTCTTCCCGGAGATCTTGGTGATGATGATCATCGTGGATGTTTTCAATGAGGCGACATCCCAAGCGCCCGGGGGGGTTGGCAACGCCCTGGCCATCGTGGGGACGCTGATCATCGGCCAGATCTCCGTGGCGGCGCGTCTGGTCAGCGAACTGGTGATGATTGTCGCGGCCGCCACCTCCCTTGGCTCCTTCCTCACGCTGCGCTACCAGTTCAGCTACCCCGTGCGCATGTTCAAGTATCCGATCCTTGTCCTGAGCGGCGTCACCGGTCTGTTCGGCTGGGTGGCCGGGGCACTGTTCCTGGTGGTGCACCTGGCCTCTCTCAAGTCCGCCGGGGTGCCGTACCTGGCCCCGCTGGCCCCCTTGCACCCACAGGCCCTGGTCTCCCAGGACCTGGCCCGCAAGAGTCGTCCCAACGCACAGCGTCGCTCCCCCGTCTGGGAACCGGCCGACCCGGTGCGAAGCCCGCCTGCGGGCACCGACGGAGACCACCCGAACGAGGCACCGTCGTGACCGGAACCCATCGTCTGTGCCCCCGGTCGTCCCGTCGGCACCGGGTCGAGGCGCCGACCCAATCGGCAGGGGCCCGAGCCACACACAGGGAGCGCCGCGGAATGGAGCGGGTGGTCAGAAGCACGGTCGGCGACGAGGTCTGAAGGGGAGGACACCTGCATGACCCCGGGTCCGTTCCGCCTTTCCGTCGCGCAGGCGGCGTGGCTGGTGTTCTACCTGACGCTGTGTGTCACGCCGTTCTCGTTCGCGGAGGACATGATCGGCGCACTGGGCCGATGGGCATGGGCAGGGGCCCTGCCCGGCCTCCTCCTCGGCGTTCTGGCCCTCGGTGCGGTGGCCGCGTTGCGTCGCCGTCTTCCGCAGGCATCCGTACTCGACTACGGCCCCGCCATACTCGGCCGCTGGGGCGGGTGGCTGTATGTCGCCCTGCTCGGCGTGCTGTTTGCCGCAGGGGCGGGCGTCAACCTGCGCGTCTTCGTGGACATGCTGCACACCACCCTGGACGCCGGCATGTCCGCCTGGGTACCCGCCCTGGTGATGGCCACCCTGACCTCGTACTGCGCCTTCTTCGGGCCGGAGGTGATCGCGCGTACGGCTCAAGCCATTCTGCTGGTGGTGCTCCCAGGCGTCGCGCTCATCTTCACGCTGCCCTGGCTCAACTCCGTGCCTGGCCGGCTGTGGCCATTTTGGACCGTGCCGTGGCCAAACCTGATGCGCCAGGCGCACACCGCGTCCGCGCTCGGCATCTGCCGGGGACTCCTGCCCCTCCTTGTCCTCGCGCCGGTGATTCGCGGTGCGGCGTTGTTCCGCCAAACACTCCTCGCGCAAGTGGCCGCCAGCGTACTGATCATGGTCGCCTTCGCCATTCCGGTGGCCGTCCTCGGCCCACACTTCGCCGCGCAGTTCCGGTTCCCGCTCCTGGACTCCGCAGGAACGCTGACCTGGCAGTGGCTGCCCCTCCAGCGTCTCGGTCACCTGACGGTCCTCTTCTGGGAGATGGTGACCTTCGTCGTCGCCACCACCTACCTCTGGCTCGGGGCAGCGCTGGGCGGATGGCTGCTCCTGCGCAACCACTGGCGCCCCGCCATCCCCGTCCTGGGCGTCACGACACTCCTGATTGCCGGTCCCCTCACGGGCCCTGAGACAGAGAAGACGATATTCACCCTGTGGAACTGGGGCGTCGTGATCCTGGGCATGGCCGTACCGATCCTCCTGGCCGCCGTCGCGCTCTCCAGGCGGCCTGCCGCATGACCGGCCGAAACGCTGCGCACCGATGGGGAAGGATCCTGGGGCTCTTGATACTCGCGCTCACACTTGCCGGCTGCGCCAGGCTCACCGACATCCACGACCGTTCCCTCGTCTTCGGACTGGGGATCGACCAGGGGCCCCACCGCGGCATGATCACACTCTCCGCACAGGCCCTGCACCCTCCGGAGGGCGGGACGGGAGGGGGCGGAACATCCGGCGGGGGCGGCGGGGGCGGCAAGGACGGGGCATGGAAGACGCTCGTGGCCAGCGGCCCTAACGTGAGCGAAGCCCTGGGCCACCTGCAGATGCAGACCAGCCGGCAGGTCTTCCTCGGCCAACTCGGCATCATCTTCCTCGGCACATCCCTGGCCCGCGCCGGGGTGCAGCAGGCAGTCGACGCCCTGTTGCGGGCGCCCCAGGTGGCGGAGACCTTACCCATCGCCGTGGTAGCAGGACGCGCGGACGCATTCCTTCAAGGCGGGACCCATCAGCAGGTGGCCTGGCGCGTGCGCAGTTTCGTCACGACATCCCGCGCACACCTGGCCGTCCTGCCCAATCCCCTCTGGCACTTCATGTCCCAGAGCCTGGATCTGGCGGGGGCCACCTATGCTCCACTGTTCGTCGCCGACCCGAAAGGCGAGGGGATGCGGTACGTCGGTACGGCCGTATTCCTCCAAGGCCGGATGGTCGATAGCCTCTCGCCCAAGGAATCCACGGCCCTCGCCTGGCTGATCAAGCGCGAGGGCTTCGGCGGCGTCACCGTCGGTACGGACGGCAACAAGTTCCACGTGGCTGTACACGGGATTCGGGCGAAGTGGAACGTGAGCAACCCATCCCGGCCCCGGCTCTCGGTGTCCGCCACGGGGCAGATCACGGCATCCACCGGGCGTTCCCGGGCCGACCATCCTTCGGAGATGCGGAAATCGGTGGCGCGGGAAATGACGACGGAAATCACCGATGTGCTGCACCGGCTCCAGAGCGACCGAACCGATCTGCTCGGCATCGGCGAGCGGCTGCGCGAGCGCCAGCACCTGCCTCCCGGGCCCTGGTCGCTGAACTTCGCCCGGCTAACTTTTGCGGTTTCGGTTCGGGTGCTGCTCGTCCCCGGAAAGGTTCGTTGAACCCGGGCTCCGTGGAGGTCCGATCGTGGCGTAAGTCCGGGGCGCGCGTCCAGGCGATCCGCATCCGCATCCGACTGTTCACCCGCATTGCCTACGGTTTCCGCTCGGCAGAGGTTTTGGTCGCCACGGCGCTCGCCGGCCGCCCCTGGACCCTCCCTATCGTTACCGGGCAGGCATCGCCCCTCGCTCACCATGGTCCCGTTATCTACCATGGGCAGGCGGTGTAAAGGGGTAGGTTCTGTTTGCTAACACCTCAGTAAGTATCGGCATATCCCAATAGTTTGCGTATGCTTGGCAACTCCCAACCGGGTCGGTATGATGGATTTGCGGATGTTCCGCCACGACGCCGGCCACACGCTGCGGTCCAGTGCGGGGGGCCCGAGACTCCCGTACTGCATCGGCCAAGCCGAGACGCAAGCGCGTGGCGCGGTGGCCCGCAACAGGCCGCAAGGCCCATCGCCGTAAGGAATCGCGCCACAAGGCGCGTACCGCCAGCGGCAGGACTCCAGCACGGCGGGCTCCACCCACGGGCAGAGGTGGATGCAGGCCGCCGCGCGGAGAGCGAGTAATCCCAAGAGACCTGCGCACGGCAGCAATCCTTAGACTTGCGCAGACTCTCCATAGCGGCTTGAGGATGGCCCCGCTGCTCTGCGACCCCCGGGGGGTGGACCCCTATGGCAACGGACCCCGTCGGCTCCGGCTAAGCAGTCTCCTGGAGTACGCCCTCCCGTTGCTGGTCGGCATGGGCCGGTCCTTGATGCCGGGTGGTCCGATGGGCCTCGTCTTCGGGCCAGAGGCCTCGGGCGGCGGCCTCCGCGGCCTTGTTCGTCCGGCCGATCGCGGGGATTCGAAGCCGAAGCGGACGCGCGGAAGGATTCAGCCGCACGTCCGCTTCCGCACGATGCGTGGGTTGCGGCATCGCTTTACGAAGCGCATTCACCGCGGCCCACTCTAATGTGATAGGGATCGTCGGAACCCCAGTCCGTGAAAAGTTCGTCGCGGGAATCCTTGGTCAGGTCGAGGTCGTGGATGGCGTCATGCACCAGCTTTACGAGGGAGGACCTCACGGCATTGCGGGCGTTCCCAGGAATCGGCCGGTTCGCTCCTTGCACTGGACCGGGCATCGGTATCCTCTCCTTTCTACGCTTCCGCCACGGGCGCCAATTCGCTGGCGCGGCGCCGGGCCCATCGAGCAAAGTCTTCGCCCGCGGAACGATTCTGACGGTACAGGTCAAGGATGCGCAGAATCGCTTCTGGCACGTTGCGGGCCGGCACCTGGGCGACGGCAGTGCCGAAGTGGGCGGTTTCGGCCTCGGCGCCGCCACCGAGCAGGATGCGGTAGACGGGCATCTCTCGTCCCTGAATACGTGCCGACCCGCCTTGTAGGCCGATGCCAGCCACCTGATGGTGGGCGCAACTATTGGGACAGCCGCTCACGCGAATGCGCAGGTCCGCCAGATCGTCGGCCAAGCCGTACTCT